>JAICJJ010000094.1 GCA_025928535.1 Thermomicrobiales bacterium | reverse complement strand
ATGGCTCGGCAAGCCGGGGTAGTTGACGGTTTCGACGGCCGGATGGCTTGCCAGCAGCCGGGCGATGGCGGCCGCGTTGCCGCTGTGGCGATCGATGCGCAGGGCTAACGTCTTGACGCCGGCGAGCAAGGCCCAGGCGGAAAACGGCGACATCGCGCCGCCGAGGCGGACCAGCCGATCCTGAATCCGCCCGATCATGTCGCGGCGCCCGCTGATGACGCCGCCTTGCACCTGCCCGTGCCCGGAAATGTATTTGGTCGCGCTGTGGAGCACGAGATCGGCGCCGAGCGCGAGGGGGCGCAAGAGGGCGGGCGAGAGAAAGGTGTTGTCGACGATGAGCGTGATGTGATGCGCTCGCGCGAGGGCGGCGAGCGCCGGCACGTCGGCGACGCGCAGCGTCGGGTTCGAAAACGGCTCGGCATAGGTGGCCCGCGTCGCGGGCGTGATGGCGCGTTCGACGGCGGCGAGGTCGCCGATGTCGACGAACGTGACCGCGCCGCCGGATGCCGCGAGGTCGGATTCCATGAACGAGCGCGTCAACTCGTACAGTTCGCAGGCGGCGACGATGTGGCCGCCGTCGGCGCACAGGGTGAACAACGTGGCCGCGATCGCCGCCATGCCGGAATCGGCGGCGAGGCTGGCTTCGCCGCCTTCCAGATCGGCCAGTTTCAATTCGAGCGACCGCACCGTCGGATTGCCGCGAGGCGCATAGGTGAAATGGGGCGCGTGGCCGGCGCGCATCGCGTCCAGTTGTTCATACGAGCGGAACGCGTAGGTGACGTTGGCGTAGAGCGGCACGCCGTGCGCGCCGGTCGACGGATCGGGCGCTTCGCCCGCGTGCACGCAACGCGTCGACAACCCGGATTCACGCATGCCGCTTCCTCGTCCTGACGGAGCGTGATCGGGGCTCCGTCCCCCAATTTCATCGCGCCACGTCGGAGTGACCGACGGCCGGCTTCGGCGCGCCAAGGCTAGCGCAAACGGACCCGGCGGCGGAAGGCGGATGGCGCGGGCGAATCAGGCGTCGCGCCGCTCGAAACGTCCGGACGCTTCTGTGAGGCGGAGGCGAAAGACGATCGCGTTCTTCAGGGCGGCGCCATTTGAGCCGACGGCGGGAGCGACCGGATGTTCGCGGCCGACGAGTTGTCGCAACGCTTCGGCGCGATCCGGGTCATCGGTCAATTCTTCGTAGACCGCTTCGGCCACGACGCTGCGCCACGACGATGCGTTGTCGACTTCGTCGATTTCGAAGCAGACGAGGGTTTGCTCGCGCATGATGTCGATCTTGCGGCCCTGAATGCTGTAGGCATAGACATGACCGTCGTCGTAGACATAGGTGATCGGAACGACATAGGGCCGGTCGTTGGCCGAACAGGCGATCCGGCCGATGCGATGTCGCCGCAGCATCGCGTCGATTTCGGCGGGCGAAAGATGTCCAATCATGTCATGCCGCCTTCGATCTCGCGCCATCTCGCGCCATGCGCCTGATTGACGCTGACCAGACATGGCCCGCGACGCATGGGATCATTGTCGGGCGGCGAAGATGGCGCCGGCGTCGCGCCGGCATTCGTCGACGTGTCAGGTTCGTGTCAAAACGCCGCGCCGCGACTCGATGAACCGGATATGAACCGACAGTTGCGACCGAATCGACGATCACGCGGCGAAAAGGCGCGCATTTGCGGCAAAATCGCGGTAAAATCAAAAGCGCACCCCGCCCCGATGTCGCCCGCGTCGCTCGCCAGCGGAACGCCCGCTTTCGGCTGTCGACCACGGCATCGACCCACTTCGATTCAGGAGGCAAGCAGATGAGCGAAGGATCCGACCGCGAGACCGGCGCCGGCGATCTTGGCCGCGCCTTCGACCAGATCAAGACCGCGGTCCGCGATCTGGGCGATGGCGTGCGCCATTCCGGCTCGCTCGAAAAGATGAAAGACGCTCTCAAGGACGTCATCGACGCCCACGATCGCGGCCCGGCCGTCGATCGTCTCAAGGCGACGGTGCGGGAAATGGGCGACGACGCCGGAACGAGCGGCGCCCTCGATCGGTTGAAGGGCGCCGTCACCGACTTCGGCAACGTCGCCGAGCGCAGCGCCCGCGATCAATGGGACGCGGCGAAGCCGGAACTGAAGAGCAGCGCGCAAGATTTGCAGCGCGTCGTCGAATCGCTGTCGGAACGCGCCAAGGACGCGCTCGACAACCTGGGGAATCGGCTCGACCCGCCCGATCGGCGGCGATCGTAAGCCGATCATCACGGAGGGAGCGACGCCACGCGCCGTGGGGGGCGCGGCGGCTCTGCCGGCGGCCGGCGCCGGTCAGCGAACGGGGAGGCGGGCGCGGGGTTCGCGCCGAACGCGGGAGGAAGCGGTCATGCTGCAAACCATGACGCAAAACTGGTGGGCCTGGCTCATTCGCGGCGTTCTCGCGATCATTTTCGGCGTCATCGCCTTTTTCCAGCCAACGGCGGCGGCGTTCGCGCTGGTGCTGGTGTTCGGGGTGTACGCCATCCTCGATGGTCTCCTCAACATCTGGGCCTCGCTCTCCGGCGCGACGGAGCACCGGGTCTGGTACGTGATCTGGGGCATCGTCAGCATCATCGCCGGAATCATCGCCTTCGTGAACCCGATTCTGACGGCGCTGACGCTCGTGACCGTCATCGGCATCTGGGCGATCATCACCGGCATCATCGAAATCATCGCCGCCATCCGGCTGCGAGACGAGATTCAGGGCGAATTCTGGCTTATTCTCTCCGGGATTCTTTCCGTGATCTTCGGGGTCATCATCACGGCGCGCCCGGTCATCGGCGCGTTGACGGTGGTGTTCCTGATCGCCATCTACGCGGTGTTGTTCGGCATCGCCCTGGTCGCCTTCAGTTTCCGCCTCAAGTCGCTCGGCGAGCGCATGCCGCCCGTGCGAGCCTAGCGGCCAATCGGTTCAGATTCGCCTTCAGGACTCGGAGGCCGACGCCGGCCTCCGAGTCCTGATTTTTCATGGCGTCGGGGCGATTGGCGGCGGGACCGGCGTCGCGTCGGGAGGAAGCGCGCGCCGCGGGCCGCGTCCCAGCCAGAGCGCGCGAACGATCGCTCCGGCCCCAAGCAGCCCGGAAAGACTGACGATGATGCCGCCGAGAATCGGAATGAGCCCGATGATCTGGATCGCCAGCACGCCGATCGCCGCGGCGGCCAGAACGCGGGACGACGGGCCGATCGAGCCGAACTGCGCGACGATTTCATCGCCGAGCCGCTGCGCCGTGACGACGAACCCGGCGACCCAGGAAATCGGCAGCAGGATGAGGAGGATGCCGAGGCCGATCGGTATGCCGATGATCGTCAGCAAGATCGCGACGGCCACGATCGGCAATCCGATCCAGTAGATGATCGCCGCGACCACGGTCCCGCCGAGGTCGCCGGTCAGCGTGCGGCCGGCGAAGCGCACCGGTCCCGGCGCAAGCGCCGCCGCGGCGAGCGCGACCAGAATCAGAAAAATGGTGCTGCCGACCCACCAGAGCCACGACAAGACGCGGCCGACGCCGCGGAAATCGGCGCCGCTGTTGTGCTGGACCGGCGCGCTGACGCGAGCCGCCGGGTCTTCCGCGAGCGTGCTGTTCGTCAGCACGACGCCGTGCACGTTCGCCGACGGTCCAAGCGACAGGCTTCCATTCACCACCTGAATTTCGCCGCCAACCGTGCCGTTGACCTGGGCCGCGCCACCGACGACGAAGAGATCGTTGCGGACGACGCCGTCGATCCGGGCGTCGCTCCCGATGCCGACCGCCGTGTCGACGGTTTCGCCGCTGGCGACCACCAGCGGGCCGCCGACGCGCATCAGGAAATCGCCGTTCGACCCGAGCGTCTGGGCGCGGGCGACGGCCGGCGTGGCGAACAGCGCGAGCAAGGCGACGATCAATGCGGGAACGCGCATGGGCGGGTCTCCTCTCCATCGTCTGCGGCGGTGAACGGTCGAGACCGAGTCGCCGCATTGGCGCCAATTGTAGGCTCGCCCGAATTGTCACGATTCTGTGACGCCCGCTGCCTCCCATGGCACATATCCGTGATGGAGTCCATCTGATCATTCCTCGCGGGCCGAAGGTAGCCCAGCGCCGACATCGACGGCGTGACGGATCGGAGGAGACCATGGGACTCATCACCAGCAAGATCAACCGGCGGCGGCTGGCGGGCGTGCTTGGCATCGCCGGCGTGGGGGCGGCCGCATCGGCGGTGGCTCCGGCGGGGTTTGGCGTCGCGTATTCGGACGCGGCCAAAGCGGCGGCGAACGCGGCGGCGACGGCGAGCGACCCGCATGCCGGGATGGCCGCCCAGTCGAGCGACCAGGCGATGTCGGTCGACGAAATGGACAAGATGCACGAAGCCGGCGTCAAGGCGTTTCCCGCCAAGACCGCCGGCCTCGGCGGCCAACCGCTGCCATTCGAGCTGGATGGCGACGTGAAGGTGTTCAAACTCTCGTGCGGCGTCATCCAATGGGAATATTCGCCGGGGAAGACGGCCGAAGCGTTCGCCTACAACGGCGTCGTGCCCGGCCCGGAAATCCGCGTCACCGAAGGCGACAAGGTGCGCGTGATCGTCGACAATATCGATCTGCCGCAAAGCACGGCGGTGCACTTCCACGGGTTGGTGTTGCCGAACGCGATGGACGGCGTGCCGTTCATGACCCAGCCGCCGATCAAGCCGGGCGAAACCTTCACCTACGAATTTCCGATCCGGGAAGGCAACGCCGGCTCGCACATGTATCACTCGCATCACAATTCGGCCGAGCAGGTCTCGAAAGGGATGCTCGGGCCGTTCATCATCGAGCCGAAAGACCCGGCGAGACGGCCGACGTTCGACAAGGAATATACGCTGATCCTGAACGACGGACCGATCGGCGGTTTCACGATCAACGGCAAAGGCTTTCCGGCGACCGCGCCGCTGACCGCCAAAAAAGGCGAGCGCATCCTCGTTCGGTACATGAACGAAGGGCAGATGATCCACCCGATGCACCTGCACGGCATGCCGCAGACGGTCATCGCGCAAGACGGCTATCTGCTGCCGCAGCCGTACAAGGCCGACACGGTGGCGGCCGATCCGGGCCAGCGCATCGACGTCCTCGTCGATGCGACCGAGCCGGGCGTCTGGGCCTACCACTGCCACATCCTCAGCCACGCCGAAAGCCAGCATGGGATGTTCGGCATGGTGACGGCGCTGATCGTCGAGGAGTGATCGAAACGCGGTGATTCCGCGACGGGGGAAAAGGGGGGAACGCGGCGATCCGGGCCAAATAGGTGCCGGTAGCCCCGTCTCACGGTAGGGGCGGGCGCGCGTGACGGCGGGGGGGTATTGGGGGGCCCGGGGGGGCCCGGCCCCTGTGGGCGCGGCCCCCCCGCGTCTCACGTTCGGCTCGGGCGCGCTTGACGTCGGTCGCTATCGATCGGAAAATCGGGAAAAGACGATGATGTCCGCGGGAGGAGGGTGTGAAGACGGACGAACTGGCGCTCGATGCGCCGGCCACCCGTGCGGTGCGAATGCTGCGGGCGCTCGCCAACCCGGCGCGCTTTCGGATCGTGGCGCTGCTGGCTGCGCGGAAAGAATGCGCGGCGCATCAGATCGCCGCCGAGTTGCCGCTGGCCCAATCGACCATCGCCGAACATCTCGCCGCGTTGCGCGACGTGGGCCTCGTCCAATCGAGCGGCGATGGGCCGAACCGGCAGCATTGCCTCGATCCCGCGGCGCTCGATTTTCTGGCGGCGGTGCTCGCCGGGCTCGGGCAACAGGCCCGTTCGTGGGAGGAGTTGGTGGTGGAGACGCGCACCGGGAGCGGCCTGGAAATCCGCGACGCGACGATCGAAGACGCGCCGGCGATCGCCCGGATCTACAACCAGGGCATCGAAGACCGGGTCGCCACCCTCGAAACCGAACCGCGTTCGCCGGCAGAGCGAGCCGAATGGCTGGCGGCGCGGCAACCGCGCCATCCCGTGCTGACGGCCGTCGATGGCGACGGCGCCGTCCTTGGCTGGGCGTCGCTCAACAGTTTCAACCCGCGGCCGGCCTACGACCACGTCGCCGATTTTTCGGTCTACGTCGCCCGCGAGCAGCGCGGCCGGGGAATCGGCGACGCCCTGCTCGGGGCGCTCGTCGAACGGGCGCGCCGGCTCGGCTATCACAAGATGGTGCTGGCCGCGTTTCCCATCAACGCGCCGGGCATGCGGCTGTACGAGCGGCATGGCTTCAGCCTGGTCGGCGTCTATCACGAACAGGGGATGCTCGACGGACGATGGGTCGATGTGATCGTGATGGAAAAGGTTCTTGGCTGAAGCTCCGAAAAAATCTCAACATTATCCGCGCATCGCCCGGCGCTAAAGACGCCGGGCTAAATCCATAACCCGGCTGAAGCCGGCTATAGAATGATCGAGTGATTTGTATGGTTCCATCGATAGGTACATTGATCGTATCTATTTACAACGAAGTTTTCATCATTATTCAGCCGGCTTCAGCCGGGTTATCGGTGTCAGCCCGGCGTCTTTAGCGCCGGGCGATGCGGCAACGATACTGAGTTATTGAACGCACTGCAATGCGCCGGGCGCCGACCATGCCGTCCTCAATCCGCCGGCGCCCGCCGCGCGCTGGGCAGCGCCGAGAGGCGGAATCCGGAAATCGCCGGCATCCGCCAGGCGATGACGAGGGCGGCGAGGATCGCCAGCAGGCCGCCGCTGGCGACGGACGCGGGCGCGCCGAAGCGGGCCGCGACGAGACCCGATTCGAATTCGCCGAGTTGCGGGCCGCCCATGGCGAAGGTGCTGTGCGCCGCCGCGATCCGGCCGCGCAATTCGTCCGGCGAGAGGAGATTGCGAACCGTGTGGCGCATCGCCATGCTGACCGAATCGGCCGCGCCGCTGGCGGCCAGCAGGCCGAGCGAAAGGCGCAAGTCGCGGCTGATCCCGAAGCCGAAGAGACAGGCGCCGTAGACGATCACCGCCCCGACGACGCCAAGCCCGGGCCGGTTCGGCGTCCGCGCGACCGCCATCACCGCGCCGCCAGCCACCGCGCCGGCGGCCGGCGCGGCGAGCAGCAAGCCGAGCCCGGCCGGACCGATGCCGAGGACGTCGGTCGCGAAAACCGGCATCAGCACCGTGCTCGCCCCGAAAAAGGTCGCCACGAAATCGAGAATCATGACGGCGAGCAAGCCCGGCGAGTCGCGCAGGAAGCGCAAACCTTCCAGCGCCGCCGCGAAGCCGCTGATCGTCTGCCGGACGACCGCCGGGCGCGTCCGCAAGACGATGACGGTGACGGCGACTACGCCGAAGGAGATGGCGTCGACCAGATAGGCCGTGCCGAGCCCGAGCGCGCCGATCAGGATGCCGCCGATCGCTGGCCCGCTGACGGTCGCCACCTGCGACGCCAGGACGTTCATCGACATCGCTCCGGCGAGATCGTCGCGCGGCACGAGCGCCGGGATCAACGCTTGCCGGGTGGGGCCGGCAACGGCGGCGAAAATGGACGCGACGATGGTCAAGGCGTAGATCGCGGCGAGC
Source organism: Thermomicrobiales bacterium (assembly GCA_025928535.1). GTDB lineage: Bacteria > Chloroflexota > Chloroflexia > Thermomicrobiales > UBA6265 > JAICJJ01. The sequence goes on along the minus strand of JAICJJ010000094.1, from coordinate 896 downwards.
GACGCCACGCCCGCGGCGGTCATCGCGGCGAAGACGGCCGAGCAGGCCAACAGGGCGATCTGCGAGATGAGCAGCGTCCGGCGGCGATCGTAGCGGTCGGCGAAGACGCCGCCGGCGATGCCGAAGACGAGAATCGGCGCGAACCGGCACAACCCGAGAACGCCGAGCGCGAGCGGATCGCGGCTCATTTCGAAAATCTGCCACGCCACGCCGACGCGCTGAATCTGGGTGCCAGTGGAGGAGACGAGTTCGGCCGTCCAGAGAAGGCGAAAATCGCGGTGACGCAGCGTGGCGTAACTGCGGCCCGATCTGGCGTCCGTCGTCACTGGCCGATGTTGCGTTTGGCGCGTTCCAGTTCGGCAGTGACTTCCTGGACGACGCCGGCGATCATGTGGAGGCCGTCCTGCATGGCGGCTTCGAGTTTGGTGAATTGCTCGAGCGCATATTGATCGATTTGACCGAGCGAGCGTCGATGGCTGATTTCGACGTCGCGCAGCAATTCTTCGCCGCGCTGCCGCGCTTCGTTGAGTACGCCTTGTTGCGAGACGATGTATTCGGCTTGCTGCCGCGCGGCGTCAAGAATCTTGCCCGCTTCGTCCTGCGCCGCGCCGATGATCTGCTCCCGTTCTTTCAGCAGGCGCTGCGCCTGGCGAATTTCCGTCGGCACGGTGACGCGCAGTTGATCGACCACCGCCAGGAACTCGTCTTCGGAGATCACGACCCGCCCGCCCCAGGGAAGCCGGCGACCGATGCCGACCAGTTCTTCCAGCCGGTCGACCAAATCGGCGATGTCGTTGACGTCGTCGGCGCTCGTCGTCGGCGGGGGTGGTCCGGCGGTCCCGTCGTCCATCGTGGCGTCTCCGTCCAAGCCCGGCTGGTCGCGGGCGCTCAGGCGT
>JAICJJ010000393.1 GCA_025928535.1 Thermomicrobiales bacterium | reverse complement strand
GGCGGGCGGCGAGTCGCGGATGGTCACGCGCGACGCCGTCGATCATCTCGATCCGCAGTGGTCGCCCGATGGGCGGCGCATGGCTGTCCAGATGCCCAATCGCAACGGCATGTGCTCGCAACTCGGCGTCATCGACCTGGACAGCGGGGAGGTCGATCTGATCGGGCCGACCGACGGCGTGGTCGGCGCCTGGGCGTGGTCGCCGAGCGGCGATCGCATCTTCTTCGCCGGCGAGCCGACGCGGACCTGGCAACTCGATCTGTTCCTGTATGAACTGACGACCGGAACGATCGACCGGCTGACGGACGATCTCCCCTGCTTGCCCGACGCCGGCTACCCGACGCTCGATCCGCCGTCGCAGCCGGTCTGGCTGGATGAGCGCAACGTGCTCTTCCACGCGATCCAGGCGGGCGCGAGCGAGTTGTGGACGATCGACGTGACGACACGCGCGCTCGAGCGCATCCACCGATGGGAGGCGGTCAACAGCGGGCTGAGCGTCGATGCGGCCAGTCGACTCGTCGTGCAGGGGCACGCCGATTTCACGACGCTCGGGCAGATTTCGGTCTTCGATCGGGATACCGGGGACGCGACGATCGTCACCCGGTACAACGAGGAACTTCTGGCCGAATCGCCGCCCGCGACGTGGGAACGCATCGAGACGCGGCGCGAGCCGTACGCGATCGAAGGATGGCTGCTGAAGCCGCCCGATTTCGACCCGTCGCGCCGCTATCCGGTCGTGCTCGACATTCATGGCGGGCCGAACGGTTATTTCGGCTATCGCTTCGACCGCCTGCAGCAATGCCTCGCCACGCATGGTTTTCTCGTCGTCATTTGCAATCCACGCGGCTCGGGCACTTACGGCCGCAATTTCACCCGGCAGGTGACCGGCGACTGGGGCGGCGAGGACTTCCGCGACCTGATGGCCACGCTCGACGCCGTGCTGGCGCGACCCTACGCCGACCAGGCGCGTGTCGGTGTCTGCGCTTCAGTTACGGCGGTTTCATGACCGCCTGGACGATCGGGCAGACCGACCGGTTCGCGGCGGCCGTGTGCGGCGCCCCGGTCTTCGATCTGACGTCGTTTTACGGCACGAGCGACATCGGCCATATCTTCGCCGCGCAGCAATGGGGCGTGACGCCGCAGCAGGACCCGGCCTGGTGCGCCGCCCATTCGCCGGCCACGTTTGCCCACCGCGCGACGACGCCGACACTGATCCTCCACGGCGAAGCGGACCAGCGCTGCCCGATCGGCCAGGGGGAGCAGATGTTCGTGGCGCTGATCAAGGCTGGCTGCGAGGTCGAATTCGTCCGCTACCCTGGCGCCTCGCACCTCTTCCAGCACGGCGACGACCTGGCGTATCGGGAAGACTATCTCGCCCGCGCGCTTGCCTGGTTCCAGTCGCATCTCGCGGAGCCGACGGGGTGAGGGAACTCATCGTCGCAGCAAATTCGTCGCGAACCAGCCGAGGTTGGCGGGGCGTTCGGCCAGGCGGCGCATCAGATAGAAGTACCACTCAGGGCCGAATGGGGTCGCGATCAGCAAGCGACGGCCGGCGCGGGCGAGGTCGAGTTGGTATTGTGGCCTGATGCCGTACAGCATCTGGAACTCGTAGCGGTCGTGGCCGATGCCGCGGCGCTCGGCGTAGCCGATGACGTGGTCGATGATCCGCTCGTCGTGCGTGGCGATGGCGGTGAACGACGCTTCGTTCAGCATCCGCTCGGCCAACCGGACATAATTCCGATCGACGTCCGCTTTTGCCGGATAGGCGACCGAGGCCGGCTCGAGATAGGCGCCCTTCACCAGCCGCAGGTTCGGCCCGAGCGGCAGCAACGCGGCCAGATCGTCGGCCGTGCGGTAGAGGTACGACTGGAGCACCGTGCCGACGTTGTCATGCCCTTCGGCGCGCAATTGCCGGTAAATCCGCAACGTCGGATCGACCCGCGCCGATTCTTCCATGTCGATCCGGATGAAGTTGTCGTGTGTCCTGGCGTGGGCGGCGAGTTCGGCCACGTTGCGATAGGCGACGGCTTCGCCGAGGTCGAGGCCGAGATGGGTCAATTTCAGGGCGACGTTGACCGTCAGGCCTTCGGCCGCGATCCGGTCGAGCACCATTCGATAGGACTCGACCACGCCGCGGGCGGTCGCTTCGTCGCGGACGCCTTCGCCAAGGAGGGTCGTGTTGGCGCGTAATCCTTGCTGATTGAGGCGGCGCAGCGCCGGGACCGCTTCGTCGAAGGTCTCCCCGGCGACGAATCGTCCCGCGCCGAGGCGCATGCCGTAGCGGCGGACGCCGCCAGCGACGGCCCGATTGTGGGTCGCCATGAGGATGCCGCGCCGAAAGACGGGATCGAGGTCGATCGGCAGGCGCGACGTCTTGCCGCGCGATTCGTTGACGGCCACGCTGGCTCCCATATCGTCGTTCGGGGCGACGCGCTCGCGCCGAGCCACGGCCCACTCATTCGGTATCGGCATCATCGCACGCGGCGCGAAGTCAGGCGGAGCGTCGCGCCGCATTGATGGCGTCGCGCAGGGTTTGCGCGGCGGCGCGGGCGGCGGCGGCGAAATCGGCGTCGGCTCCGGCGTAGATAACGGCGCGGGAGGAACTGACGAGGAGGCCGCGGCCCTCCCGGTCGATCCCGGCGCGGACTGCCGCTTCGAGGTCGCCGCCTTGCGCGCCGACGCCGGGCAGCAGGATCGGTAAATCGGGGCAGCGCCGACGGACCTCCCGCAATTCGTCCGGATAGGTCGCGCCGACGACGAGGCCAGCGTCGGCCGCGGCATCGGTCGCCCAGCCCCGCACCCGATCGGCGACGGTCAGATAGAGGGGCTGGGTCTGGCCGTTGCCGATCGGGACGTCTTGCAGATCGCGTGCGCCCGGGTTGCTGGTCCGGCAGAGGATGAAGACGCCCCGGCCGGGCGCGGCGAGAAACGGCGCCAGGGCGTCGCCGCCGAGATAGGGGTTGGCGGTGACGGCGTCGAAGCCCCAGACATCGAAGACGCCGCGCGCGTAGGCGGCGGCGGTGCTGCCGATGTCGCCGAACTTGGCGTCGAGAATGACCGGGATGTCGGCCGGGATCAAGCGGCGGGTCGCCTCGAGCGCCGCCAGTCCCGGCAAACCGTGGGCGAAGTAGAAGCCGAGATTCGGCTTGTAGGCGCAAACCAGATCGGCGGTCGCCTCGACGATCGCCCGATTGAAGGCGACGATGGCCCGCGCCGCGTCCGGCTCGCCGGCCAGCGGCGCCGGAAAGCGGCTCAGATCGGGATCGAGCCCGACGCAGACGAGGCTGTCGTTGGCGACCATCGCCGCCGCCAGCCGTTCCCCGAATCGCGCTGTCGTTCCCGACTGGATCATGAAGTCGCTCGCTCCCCGCATCTGGTGTTCAACATGCCGCTGGGGAGGGTAGGCGGCGATCGCGTTCCGGTCAACCATCGCCACTGACATCCGGACGCGGGGACACGGGCGCTCAACGCCAGGCAGACACCTTTCTGGCTTGTGCCAGTCGCGGGGCCACGCTGCCACGTCCCAGGTCGGTCCGAGTGTCAGGTCTATCCGTGGATCGGCGGAGTATCGATCTTGTACACGGCGCTCCCATCTGCATTGAACCATTGAAAGGGGGCGCGCGCATCGGCGTCGTGAAATGGAAAGTCGATTCGCGCGTTGTCCTGTTGCGACGACTGGTGC
>JAICJJ010000610.1 GCA_025928535.1 Thermomicrobiales bacterium | reverse complement strand
TCCCGCCTTCGGTGTAGAGCGGAAAATAGTCGGGATGGTGCTCGATCAGCGCGCGGACCTGACGTTCGGCAAACGCCATCGCCGCTTCCGCCCGTTCGCGCGCGGCGTCGTCGATGGGTCCGACGATTGACGGCACGGCCGAATCCGGTTCAGGCGTGATTCCCAAGACTCACTGTCCTTCGAACTTGGCGGCGCGCTTTTCGCGAAACGCCGCGATTCCTTCCCGTCCATCGGCGCTGGCCGCCGCGAGCGCGCCCGCGATCGCTTCCACCGCATCGCCCGGCAAGTCGATCGCCATTTTCGCCAACTGGACGGAGATCGGCGCGTTGGTCGCGATTTCGTCGGCCATCGCGACGGCCCGTTCCATCGCGTCGCCAGCGGCGATTTCATTCACCAGTCCCCACCGCTCGGCGGTTGCGGCGTCGATGCGCGCCCCGGTGAAGATCATCTGCTTCGCCCGCGCCGCGCCGATGACGTCGGGCAACCGGCGCGATCCGGCCCAGCCGGGCAACGTGCCGATCTTGACTTCCGGCTGGGCGAACTCGGCGGACGCCGCGGCGATGCGAAGATCGCAGGCGAGCGCCAGTTCCAGTCCGCCGCCGAACGCGAACCCGTCGATGACGGCGATCGTCGGTTGGCGCAGACGGGCGAGGCGGTCGAACACCCGATGCCCCTCGCGCGTCCAGGCGCGCCACATGTCGAGCGGACCCAGCGCCGCCCAGGCGTTGACGTCGGCCCCGACGCTGAACGCGCGGCCACCCGCGCCCGCGACGAGGACGACCCGAATCGTCGGATCGCGATCGAGCCGACCGACAATCGCGTCGATGCGGGCGAGCATGTCGGGATCGATCGCGTTCAACTTTTCCGGACGGTTCAGCCGGATCGTCGCCAACTGGCCCGATTGCTCCAGCGTCACCCGCCGCGGATCGGCCGCATTCGTCGCTGTCATCCGCCGCCTCCCGCACGGCGGACGAACGCGTCCGCCGCCCGCAGCGCGACCGCCCAGAGCGTCATCGTCGGATTGATGCCGGGACAGGTCGGAAAGGTCGCGCCGGAAAAGACGTAGAGGCCCGGCGTGTCGTGGACCTGAAATTCCGGATCGACGACGCTGCTGGCGGGATCGACTCCCATCCGCGTCCCACCGACATCGTGCGAACTGCCCGCGCCGGTGAACCGCGGGCCGCGCCAGGTTTTCGTCGCGCCCATCGCCCTGAGAATTTCTTCCGATTTCGTTTCCATGAAGTCTCCGAGTCGATGCTCGTTCGGCTGGAGATCGTAGGTGACCCGCACGACCGGCAGGCCGAGCCCGCTGCGGTCGCGATGGCGCGGATCGAGATCGAGGAAATTGGCCTGATACGGCAACGTTTCCGGCTGCATCCGGACGACGCCGAAATGCTGCCATTGCCGCAGATGATCGCGATAGCCCGCGCCCCAGCGCGGCACGTCGGGCGGCAGCGCTTCGCGGCTGATCTGAATCGGCAGAAACTGGTTTTCCGCGCCGAGGGTCGAGCCGCCCAGAAAGCCGTGGGAGAACGAATCGAAGTCGTCGCTCAGAAAATCGTCCAGCACCATTCCCTGCGCGGCCGGACCGGTGTGCCGGTTGAAAACGACGTCGGGGAAATAGCCATCGACGTGGGCGAACATCTTGCTCATGAAATGCTTGCCGAGTTGCCCGCGATCGTTGCCGAGTCCGTCCGGATGCCGGTCGTCGCCTGAGAGAAACATGAGCCGCACGTTCTCGAACGTGTAGGCCGCCAGAATGACGGCGTCGGCTTTCTG
>JAICJJ010000200.1 GCA_025928535.1 Thermomicrobiales bacterium | reverse complement strand
GCCGGGACGCCGTTGGGGGCCGACCGCGTCGGGTTGGCGCGGCGCGGCGATGGCTGACCCGGCGCGGCAGGAGATCGCGGGCGCGGGCGGCGCGGCCCACCGCCGGCGCGTTTGTCCATACGCGCGTCAGCATGACGGGGGGAGCACGAACTGCTCCTCGACTTCCCGGCTTCCCGGCTTCCCGACTTCCCGACTCAATCACAGGAGCATCCATGAGCGAACACGCATCGCACAGACCGGGACGGATCGCCGGCAAGGTCGCGTTGGTCACCGGCGCGGCGTCGGGGATCGGCCGAGCGACGGCGCTCCTCTTCGCCGAGGAAGGGGCGCGGCTCGTTGCCGTCGATATCGACGCGGACCGGTTGCGGCGGCTCGGCGAAGCGTTGACGCCGGCGGCCGAAGCCGAATTGGTCACGGCTGATGTCTCGTCTGACGCCGACGCGCGGCGGATGATCGCGGCGGCGCTCGAACGCTTCGGCCGGCTCGACATCCTCGTCGCCAACGCCGGCATCATCCCGCTCGAAGACGCGCTGGAAGCGACCGCCGAGAGTTGGGACCGGGTGATGGCGATCGACGGCCGCGGCATGTTTCTGAGTTGCAAATACGCCATCGAAGCGATGCTGCCGACCGGCGGCGGGAGCATCGTCTGTCTCTCGTCGATCTCTGGCGAAGCGGGGCAAAAGCGGCAGGCGACCTACGGTCCGGCGAAATTCGTCGCCTCTGGCCTCGCCAAGCATCTGGCGATCGAATGGGCCGACCGCGGCATCCGCGTCAACGCCGTCGCGCCGGGCACGATCCGGACCGAGCGGGTGCAGCAATTGCCGGACGAACCGGGCGGTCCGGAATATCTGGCGGCGATCGAAGCGATGCATCCGATGGGCCGCATCGGCGAACCCCGGGAAGTGGCGCAGGCGATCTGTTTTCTCGCCTCCGACGCCGCCTCGTTCATCACCGGCGTCGTGCTCCCGGTCGATGGCGGGTATCTGGCGCAGTAGCGCGGAACGGATCAGACGCCGCCGACCGCCGGCATGACCGCACTCCCGCAGGCGGCGCAAAAGCGCGACCCGGCCGGATTCTGCGCGCCGCACGCCGCGCAACGCTCCGCGCCCGACGGCAGTTCGCTTGTCCGGGTGGGCCCGTGGACCGCCCCGGCGTTCGTCTGGGCGGCGAGCAGCGCCGCGTGGGTCGCGAATTGCAATTGCGCGGCGTGGGCGGCGAGTTGCTCGCGCGCTTCCTGTTCGCGCCGGGCGGTCTTGCGTTTGCCGATCCAGCCGAAGAAGCTGAACGCGGCGAGAATCAGACTGGCCGCGCCCCAGATCGTCAAATCGGTGAACGTGGAACTCGCACCCGCGCCGAGGCCGATCAAGCCGGCAAACGCGAAGATGACCGTCGAGACCAGCGGAATCGGAATCACCAGCGCGCACGCGACCAGCCAGAGCAGCGCCATGAACAGCCCAAGCGCGCCAGCGCTCGAAGTCGCCTGGTTGTTGGCCGCTCCCGAAAGCGCGTAGACAAGAAAGGTCTGAACGAACATGATCGCGCCGAGGATGAGCCCCAGGATCAACGTCGCGATGCGCATATCGTGCCTCCAGGCCAGAATCCGCTCGGAGCAGAGTAGCGATTTCGCTGGCGTCAATCTATCATGAACAAGCGAAACATGAAAGAGTCTGCGTCGCCGTTCGCGGTTCGGGACCGGGCCGCGACGCGTCGAATCGGGAACGTTCGCGGGGCGAACAATGAAGAACGACACGATAGAGTATTATGATGATTAGAACATCGAATGTGGCATGACGGCTCGAAGAAGGCGTCACGATCATCGCCATGTTCGGCCCATGCCGACCGAATCGATGCCGGAGGCGGCGATGCATCGCTCGATCGCGCCTCATGAAACGCGGCGGAAGGATCCATGACGGCTACGGACACCGCTCAGGCAACCGTTCTGGTGGTGGAAGACACCCCGGAAATCGCCCGTCTGATTCGCCGCAGCCTGATGCTGGAAGGGTATCAGGTCGACGTGGCGGAAGACGGCCGCTCGGCGCTGGCGGCGATTCGCGATCAGCCGCCCGACCTGATCGTGCTCGATCTGATGCTGCCGGATATCGACGGCATCGAAATCACCCGGCGCGTTCGCGCCCTCGAAGAAGCGGATCACCTGATGCCGCTGCCGATCCTGATGGTGACGGCGCTCGACGACGTGCAGGATCGCGTCTCCGGCCTCGACGCCGGCGCGGACGACTATCTGCCCAAGCCGTTCGCCATCCCCGAATTGGTGGCGCGGGTCAAGGCGCTGTTGCGCCGTACCTCGCAGGTTCGCGACGTCGGCGCCGGTCTGGCCACGAACGAGCGCGTCGGCGACGTGTTGCAATTCGACGATTTGACGGTCGATGCGGCCGGGCGCATCGCTACGCGCGGCCCGCGGCCGGTCACCCTGACGGCGCGTGAATTCGATCTGCTCGCGCTCTTCATGCGCCATCCGAATCAGGTGCTGACGCATCAGCAATTGATGCATCGCGTCTGGGGCGACGATTTCTTCGGCGAATCGAACGTGCTGGCGGTGACGATCGGCGCGGTGCGGCGGGCGCTCGAAGAAAGCGGCGAACCGCGGCTGATCCAGACGGTGCGGGGCGTCGGCTACGTGTTGCGCAGCCAACCGTGATGGCCGCCTGACGCAGGCGGTCAGCCTCGGCGCGATCGGCGCCGCGTGCAATGCAGGGGGGGAACGACGCCGATGGCGGCGATATTGTTGGTGGAGGATGCGCCGGACATCGCCCGACTGGTGCGGCGCGCGTTGACGATCGCGTCGTACGAGGTGGTGGTCGCGGCCGATGGGCGACAGGCGATCGACGCGTTCGCCGCGGAGCGGCCCGATCTCGTCTTGCTCGATCTGATGCTCCCCGATATCGACGGCGTCGAAGTCTGCCGCGAAATGCGGCGGATCGAAACGGCGCAAGCGCGCCAGCGCGTGCCGGTGCTGATGCTGACCGCGCTCACCTCGCAACGGGATCGCGAGGCGGGTTTCGAAGCGGGCGCCGACGACTATCTGGCGAAGCCGTTCGGCATCGCCGAACTGCTCGACCGGGTCGGCGCGCTGACCTTCGCGCACAGCGACGTCTGAGCGCGCGGCCGCCAGAGCCGTTCGCGGTATCATCCGCTCGTCACAAGACCTGGCCGTTGGAATGAGCCGTCGGGAGGCGGGCATGCCGGCAGCGCAACAGGTGCGAGGCGTCGTCATCGCCGAGGCGGCGCGCCGTCTCGGGGTGGACGAAGACGCGATTCGGCGCTGGATTCAGGAAGGGGGCGTCGAAAGCGCCCAGGTCGATGGCGTCTGGTATCTGGCGTTGCCGGTTTCGCCGGACGACGCCGCGCCTGTCGCCGCCGTTTCCCCGCCGCGCGATCCGGCGGCAAGCGATGGCTCGCCGCCGCACGCCGACATTCTCTGGCTGCGGGAGCAATTGGCCGCCCGCGATCGGACGATCGCCGCGTTGACCGAGCGCATCGCCGAACTCGCCGGTCGCCCCGCGGCGCCCCCTGATTCGCCCGTGCCGGCGCGCCCGCATTCGGCGGGCGACGGCGCGGCGCCGCCCGATTCCATCGCCGCGCTCAAATCGTCGCTCGACAATCTGGTCGCGTTGACCCGATCCGACCCGAACGCCGAAGCGGGCGACGGGATCGCCGCCGGCGAAGGCTGGCGCGCGGGCGCGAGCCGCTGGACGGCCCGCTCGGGCAGCATCTGGGTCTTTTTCACCGCCGTGCTGTCGGTGGTCGTCTACGCCACGCTCGCCGTCGCGGACGTGATGAAGGGCGTCGGCGTCTTCCTGAACGGCGGCCACATGGAAGCGGCCACGACCCTGGCCGGCTTGCTGGCGATTCCGGCCACGCTCTGGATGAACCGCCCAACCGGCGCGCGCGGAGCAACGGCGGGGCGGTAAGCGGCGTTCCCGTCGCGCTCCCCGGTATCATGCGGGCGTCACGGCGCGACCGGGACGGACCCGCCGCGCGACGCGCCGAAGGAGCCGACTCATGACCGCGCCGATCGATCCAGCCGATCTTTCCGTCGGGGCGCCGGTGTTCGACGACGCGGGCGATTCCGTCGGCCGCATCCGCGCCGTCTATCCGCATTACATCGCTGTCGAAGCGGCCGACGGCTCGGTCGAGGCGTATCGCGTCCCGATCGGCGCCGTCGCCGCGATCGTCGATGGCGCGGTCGCCCTCCGGATCGACAAGACGGCGCTCGACCCGATGACCTCCGATCACGACACGGTGCTCGGCTTGCCCCGCCACGGCGCGACCGCGCCCCCCGCCGATCTGGAAACGACCGCCGAAGGCACCGTCGAACCGGAGGAATAGGACGGGAGTCGGGGAGTCGGGGAGTCGGGGAGTCGGGGAGTCGGGAAGAGCGTCGGCGAGGTGACGCGACGTTTTCACCCCGCCCGTCATTTCGACGAAGGAGAAATCCGTTCGCTCATCGGGAGCCTTCGCCCGGGTCGCCCGGGAATGGATCCCCGGGCTGAGCCAACAAGCCCACTGCGGGGCTGAGGACGGATTCCTCGCTGATGCTCCGAATGACGACACAGTCGCAGCGAGGCTTCTCGACTTCTCGACTCCTCGACTCCTCGACTCGTTCTTCCCGACTCCCCGACTTCTCGGCTCCCGTTGCCGGCTTGGCATCGGAGTTGCGCTAGTGGAGCGAAACGCACGCCGGCAGGTCGTTCGTGGCGCGGGCGCGCCCGGCGGAATCCGCCAGCAGAGGAGAGGAGCGCGGCGATGAGCGAACGGGGTTTCGGGGAGAGCCGAGACCGTTCTCCCGGACTGGATCGGTCATCCACAAGCGGATCGTTCGGACGCGACGCGAACGCCGACAACGTCGGCTCGATGTTCGGATCCGGCGCCGGCGCGGACCTCGGCGATGTCGATCAGACGAGCGACCAGGCAAGCCAGGGGCTCACCCAGCGCGCTGGCGAGGCCGTCGATACGGTCAAGGAACAACTGGCCGGCGCGACGACCCGCGCTTCGGATATCGCCAGCAAAGGGGTCGACGCCACGGCGTCCGGCTTGAACAAGGCGGCCGACAAGTTGCGCGACATGAACGCGACCGATGGCGCGCAGGGCATGGCCGGCGTCGCAGCCAGCAAGGCGGCCGACACCCTCGACAGCGCCTCGCGCTACCTGCAGCACGCGGATGCCGGAACCTGGATGGACGACCTCGACTCGATCGTTCGCCAGCATCCGACGCAGTCGCTCCTGGTCGCGGCGGGCGCCGGTTTCCTCCTGTCGAAACTCGGCAAGTAGCCCAGACGGAGGCGCGCCATGAACGCGACCAGGGTCGATGACGGCCCGCCATTGGGCGAAATGCCACGGGAGCGGCTGACGCGCGAAGCGGAAAGCCTCGGCGCGCTCGTCTCCGGTCTGCTTCAAGACCTGCAGGATCTTGTCCGGGCCGAAATCGCGCTGGCAAAAGCCGAGGTGAAGGAAGACGCGACCACCGCGGGCAAGGCCGCGGGCGTGCTGGCCGCCGGCGGCGTCGTCGGACTGGTCGCGTTCATCTTCCTGATGCTCGCCGTCACCTTTCTGCTTGCGATCTGGATCCCCCTCTGGGTCAGCGCCCTCATCGTGGGGGTCGTCCTCGGGATCGTCGCCGCCATCCTCGTCATGCGGGGGAAGCAATCGCTCAGCCAGGCCAATCTCGCGCCAGAGCAGACGATCGCGACATTGAAGGAGGACCAGGCGTGGGCCAAACGGCAGATCAACTCCGTGAGGAAATAGTCGCCAAACGGGAAGAAGCCGCGGCCAAGATCGACCGGATCGAAGCCAAGGTGCAGCAGATTCCCCAGATCGCGCGCGAGACCGTCGACGCCTCGATGCTGCAGGCGCGGGCCTCGGTCGGAGAGCAGGTGAATCAGATGGCGCAAAAATTCGATCTGCG
>JAICJJ010000141.1 GCA_025928535.1 Thermomicrobiales bacterium | reverse complement strand
TCGGCACGGCGCTGATGGCGGCGATCGAACGGCGATACCCGCCCCCGGTCTGCTTCGAATTGTTCACGGGGCATCGCAGCGAAGGAATCCTCCGGCTCTACCGTCGAATCGGTTATGTAGAGCATCGCCGGGAATCCGTTTCCGCCAACCTCCAACTCGTCTTCCTCCGCAAACGCATCGGCTGAGCGTTCCCGAACTCCAAGCCACGCGACGCTGGCACGACGTTTGACAACGTGGCGCCGGATGTTGGCTGAGCAGGGAGTGAGGAATGGCGCTGCGCATCGGCGAAGCGAAAACGAACGATGCAGTCGAAGAACGCTTGCGACCGGCGGATTGGCGGCCGACGATGGTGGCGGCGTTGCTGGCGGCTGCCGCGGCCGCGCTGCTGATCGCGTCCTTTTCCGGCATCGGTTCGGCGGAGCGGCCAGCCGTCGTCGCCAGCATGATCGACGGCGTCCACTGGCTCGCCTCCGCCGCGATCGCCGCCGGATCGACGATCGCCGCGCTCAGCCTGACGACCCTCGGCTTGCTCGATCTGTTCGAGCGGCGCGGCTTCGGCCCGCGCTTCCTGCTGCACATGCGGCTGACCGTCCTCGGCGCCTTCGCCACGATCGCCTTCGCCGTGGCGGCGCTCGTCCTCTCCCTCTTCCCCACCGCGACCGGCGGCGACCACCATCCCGAGCCGTGGGAGGTTGAAGTTATCTACTACGCCATGTTGTCGCTGGTCGCGTTGATCGTCGGCGGCTTCGCGGTCGTGCTGACTTCGCTCTATTCCACGATCGCCGAAGTCTTTCGCAATCTCCCCGCCCACTGGGTTCGCGATATCCTCTCCGACGACCCGCCCGGGCCGACCGACGCGGCGCTATCGAACGAACGACAAGGAACCGACGCAGGGTGACCGATCGCGACTCGTCCAATCATCCCGACGGCCCCGACGCGGCCGCGCGCCGGCCGGTCGTCATCGGCACCGCCGGCCACGTCGACCATGGCAAATCGACGCTCGTCCGGGCGCTGACCGGCATCGATCCGGATCGCCTGGCCGAGGAAAAGGCGCGGGCGATGACGATCGATCTCGGCTTCGCCTGGCTGACCTTGCCGAGCGGTCGCGAGGTCAGCATCGTCGACGTGCCCGGTCACGAGCGGTTCATCAAGAACATGCTGGCCGGCGTCGGCGGCATCGACGCCGCGATGCTGATCGTCGCCGCCGACGAAGGACCGATGCCGCAAACGGCAGAGCATCTGGCGATTCTCGATCTGCTCGGGATCGCCCACGGCGTCATTGTCCTGACCAAGACCGACGCGGTCGATCCCGACTGGCTCGAGCTCGTCCGGGAAGAAACGCGCGCGCGGGTCGGGTCGACCGCGCTCGCGGACGCGCCGATCGTCACGGTGTCGGCGCTGACCGGGGCGGGATTGCCCGATCTGCTCGCCGCGCTCGATCGGGTGGTCGCCGCCATCCCGCCCCGCGCTGGCGCGAACCGCCCGCGGCTGCCGATCGACCGCGTCTTCACCGTCGCCGGTTTCGGCACGGTCGTCACCGGCACGCTTTCCGGCGGCGATCTGAGCGTCGGCCAGGACGTGCGCATCGAGCCGGACGGCCTCTCGACGCGCGTCCGCGGCCTGCAAACGCACCAGACGAAGGTCGAGCGGGCGGCGCCGGGCAGCCGGGTCGCGGTCAACCTCGCCGGCGTCGCCGTCGAAGATCTGCGACGCGGCGACGTTCTCGCCGCGCCGGGTCTTCTCCAATCGTCGCGCCGGCTCGACGCCCAACTCCGCCTGATCCCGGACGCGCCGGTGACGCTGGAGCAAAACGACGAAGTCGATCTCTTTCTCGGCGCCGCCGAGTTTCCTGCTCGCGTCACGTTGCTCGACCGGGAACGGCTCGAACCGGGTGAGACGGGCTGGGTGCAATTCCGCTTTCGGGAGCCGGTCGCGGCGCTGAAAGGGGATCGCTTCATCGTCCGCCGGCCGTCGCCGAGCGACACCGTCGGCGGCGGCGCGATCGTCGATCCGGCGCCGCCGCGCCACCGCCGCTTCCGGCCGGACGTCCTTGGCGCGCTGGAGACCCTGGCCGCCGGCAGCCCGGACGACATCGTGCTGCAGGCGATCGAAGCCGGCCCGCGCGAAATCCGCGACCTGCGCGCGGGCGGCGCGGCCGGACTCTCGCCGGAACAGGTCGACGCCGCGCTGGAGCAATTGATCGCCGAGGGCGACGCGATTGCCCTGACCAGGCCTGGCGCGCCGCTGCGTCCGTCCGATTTCGTCGTCGCGACGACCGCCTGGACCAACCTGACGGACCGGCTGCGCGGCATCCTCGCCGCTCACCACGCGGCGCAGCCATTGCGCCGTGGGATGCCGCGGGAAGAGGTGAAACGGCGCCTCAAAATTGCCGCGCCTCGTCTCTTCGACGAGATCGTCGCGTCCGCCGCGGCGCGCGGCATCGTGACCGACGACGGGGCGACGCTGCGCCTCCCCGAATTTCGGATCGCCCTCGACCCGGCCCGGCGCGAACTGGCCGATCGCTTCCTGGCGGCGGTGGCAGCGCAGCCGTTCACGCCGCCGGCGCCCGCCGAATTCGGCCTCGACCCGCAAACGGCGGCGGCGCTCGAAGAATTGGGCGAAGTCGTCCGCGTCGCCGACAACATCCTCTACGCGCCGGACGCCTACGAACGGCTCGTGGCCGAAACGCTGGCGATCCTCGACCGCGACGGCGTGCTGACCCTCGCCGGTTTTCGCGATCACTTCGGGGCCAGCCGCAAATACGCCCAGGCGACGCTCGAACATTTCGATCAACGCCGCCTGACCCGGCGCGTCGGCGACGAACGAGTGCGCTACGCCGGCCCCGGCGCGGGACGCGCGGCGGCCGCCAAGGAGACGAAATGAGCGACCAGACGACCACCCTCCCGGCCTCCCTCGCCGGCCCGACCGCCCATCATTTCCTGTCGCCCCACTACGACGACATCGCGCTCTCCTGCGGCGGCACGGCGCGGTTGCTGGCCGACGCCGACCGCGCGCCCCAGATCAGCGTCGTCTTCGGCAGCGAGCCGGATCCGGCGACGCCGCTGCACGAATTCGCCGAAGAACTGCACCGCGCCTGGGGCTTCGACGCCACGACCGTGATCGCCAGCCGGCGGGCCGAAGAAGCGGCCGCCGCCGATCGCCTCGGCGCGACGACGCGGGTGTTGCCCTTCCGCGACGCGATCTACCGCGACCGCCATTACCTCGGCAACCCCCAACTCTTCGGCGCCGTCGCTCCCGCCGAAATGGACTTGCCTGACACGGTCGCGGCGGCGTTGCTCGATCTGGCCAGGCCGCCGGCCGGCGCGCGCATCTACGCCCCGCTCGGCGTCGGCAATCACGTCGACCACCAGATTGCCTTCCTCGCCGGGACGCGGCTGGCGCGCGACGGCTGGGATGTCTGGTTTTACGAAGATCTTCCCTACGCGATCAACCCCGGCGCGCTGGAGACGCGGCTGGCCGACCTGGCCGCGCCGCATCCGGTCGAGCCGGCGGCGACGATCGACGTCGCGGCCGTCTGGCCCGCCAAACTGGCGGCGATCCTCGCCTATCCGTCGCAACTGGAAACGGTGTTCGACTATGTCGGCTCCGGCGATTCCCCGGCCGAAATCGACGCGACGATGCGCGCCTACGCCGAGCGGACCGGCGACGGCGTCCTCGGCGAGCGCTTCTGGCGGCTCAGGGCCTGACACTCCGATGGCGGCCGCCCAAGCCGGCGCGAAGTCCCAAAATCGGGGTATTGACAATGTGTCAAAAGTTGATAGAGTGAACGTACTGAAGCACGGGGGTCCGCGAAAGCGGAAATGCGGCGGGACGCAATCCCGCGGCATCCAGGGATCGCAGCGAACCGCAAGGAACGCGTCGATCCGCTCCGGTTTCCCCCACGACCGGGCGACTGGACGTGGCGGCCGGCAATCCGGCTCGGCGGCAACGCCGACATGGACGGCCGGCGGGGCGACGGACATTCGTCCGCGCCGGGAAAACGTCAGGCGGCAATCGCGGGTCACACCGCATCGCCGCGGACGATCCGGAGACCGGCAGAGCCCAACGACGCCGGCGGCTTCCGAGTGAAGGGCACGGACGCCGACGACTGCGCAAGCGGTTGTCGGCGTCTTTGCGTGTGCGTTCCCTCGCCCCCGACCCCTCTCCCATTGCGATGGGCGAGGGGAGCGCGTCTCCCCTCTCCTGTCGCAGCGGGAGAGGGGTTGGGGGTGAGGGCTATTCCGCCGCCTTGTACACCCGCAGCATGATGTCGGTCGGCTTGCCGGCGTTGGTCGGCGTGAGGTCTTGCGGACAGGCCGAGACCGCGACGACGACGTCCATCAACGCTTTCAACAGCACGAAATCGTTTTGCTCGGCCAGCGGCTCCCGGATTTCGAGTTCGCCCCGCTGCTTGATCGTGACGTACATGAACCAGTTGATCGGGTCCGGCATGTGATCGAACGTCGCGCCGTACGATTGCAGCGCTGTCGTCAGCGCCGTCCGGCAGTTGGCGTGATCGGACGCGCCGAGCATTTCGTAGCGAACCGGATCGCAGGCGGCAAAGAGCATGTCGTGCCGGCCAACCGTATCGTCGACGATCTCGAACATCGGCCGCCGCCGGTTCGAATAGAGCGTCATCCCTTGCTGCGGGATCAGGCTCGTCGTCGCCGACCGCGTCACCGCCGTCGAGAGAAACTCGTTGGCGTCGGTCAGATTGAACGCGACGAAGTCGGCGACCTGCTTGCCGTCGACGTCGACGATTTGCAGCAATTGCCCGGCCTTGACTTCGACCGGCAGCGCCGTTCCCGGCCGGATTTGCCGCGCCTTGATCGCCAGCGCTCCGCTGAGCGGGTCCGACATCTTCACGCTCCCACTGATAGCCTGCTCGTCATGCGTCGGGCGCTATTGTCGCATGGGCCGCCGCGGCCTCCCAGCCGCGCCCGCTGTGCCATACTCTTGGCCCATGGCGACCGAGCGGAGGAGTCGAGATGGAACGCTGCCCGAATTGCGGGGCGCCCGCACGTCCGAACGCCAATTTCTGCACGACCTGCGGCGTTCGCCTGCCGGACGACCTGTCCCCGGCCCAGCCGCCGGTCACGGAGAGCGCGCCGCCGGCGCCGGCGCCCTTGTCGCCGAGCAACGGCTG
Organism: Thermomicrobiales bacterium; assembly: GCA_025928535.1. Lineage (GTDB taxonomy): Bacteria > Chloroflexota > Chloroflexia > Thermomicrobiales > UBA6265 > JAICJJ01. Next base: position 1,997 of record JAICJJ010000141.1, on the reverse strand, counting down.
GCCGCTCGCCGACGAGCGAGCGAATGCGGAACCGGCGTCGGAGCCGACGGGCGACGGCGCCGAATCGGAAATAGCGCAGCCGGAAACCGAGCCGGCGATCGTGATCGCGGCGGAATCGGAAACGATCGGCTCGACTGACACAAGCGCCGACGCCGGCGCGACGGCCTGGCCGACGTCGGCGGCTTGGCCGACATGGTCGGCGCCCACCGGATCGACCGGCGCGTTCGAGACGACGGACGAAACGGCGACCTTGAACGCCCAGGATGAGACGGTCATCGACGAGGCGGCGGTGGCGGAAATCGCGGAGCCGTCTCGGGTCGAGCGGGCGCTGATCTTGCTCGACGAGTTGCGGGCGCTCTTGCCGGTCACGATCGCCGACTCGACGCCGACGGCGCCGAATCCGGACCTGGCGGACGCCCTCTCAGCCGCGCTGGCGGCGGACGATGACGATGTCGCCGCCCTTCGCGCCGCGATGGAGCGGGCCCGGGAGCGGCCGAAAGACATCGACACCGTGCTCGACCTCGCCGGCCGCGTCGACGCCGTGATCGCGCTCCTTGACGCCCACGACCGACTCCGCGCCGCCGCCGAATCGACCGTCGCTCAACTGCGCGGGGGCTGACCGACGGGAATATCCCTCACCCCCTGCCCCTCGCCCGCAGCAATGGGCGAGGGGAGCACGAACGCGCCATCTTCACTCGCCTGCCGCAGCGGGAGCGGGGGGAGGGGGGGGAGGGCAAAATGGAAACGCCGTCTACTGCACGACGATCGTTCCCTTCATGTACGGGTGATAGATGCAGATGTAGTCGTAGGTTCCGGCCTTGTCGAAGGTGAAACTGTAACGCTGTCCCTGATTGAGATTGCCGGAATCGAACGCTTTCGCCGGCGAAGTCGCGGTGGCCGTGTGCGGCACGGCGTCTTCGTTGGTCCAGGTCACGGTCTGCCCGACGGAGATCGTCAGTTTCGCCGGATCGAACGCGAAATTGCGGATCGTGACGTGGATCGCGCTGGGCGGCGGCGTCGGTCCGGGCGTGGCCGGCGCCATCACTTCCACCGATGTTTGCCGCTGTTCCTGCGTCGCCAGCGCCGTACGGGCGTCGGCGAATCCGGAACAGGACGACCTGGCGAAAACGTCCTGAGGCGGCGTCAGAAACGCCGAACCAGCCGCCACGCGCAAGATCGCGCCGGACGGTCCGCCCAAGCCGAGCGCATAGTCGGACACGTAGAGCGCGCCATCCGGACCGAACGCCATCGAAATCGGGAAATCGAGTTTCGAGACGACTTCCTGGAACTGGTTCGGCGCGATCTGCTTGACGACCCGGCCGCTGTTCGGCCGCACGAACGGCCGCTGCGTGACGTTGCCCGACGCCATCTCGAGCACATGGAGCACGCCGGCCGCATCGACCGCCAGCGCCGTGACGGCGGTCAAGCCGGACCAGACCGTCTCGACCGAGCCATCCGGGTGGACGTGCAAGACCTTCGCGGCGCCGTTGGGATAGGGCGCCGCCGTCAGATTGCCGACGTAGACGCCGCCGTCCGGCGCGGGGGCGATGCCGGTCGGGACCGGGTGGCCTTCCGAGAGATCGACGAGACGGGTGATGCCGCCATCGGGCGTCACCTTCAGCACCTGGCCTTCATTGCTTTCGACCACCCAGAGAAAACCGTCGCCGGCGATCATCCCGAACGTTTCGCCGAGTTTGCCCCGGTCGTAGGGGATCTCTTTGGTCGGATTGGCGATCATCCAGGTCGAGATGTCGGCGACGAGGCGGACGCGGCCTTCCGCCGTCACCGCGTAGACCCCATTCGGCCATTTCGGCAGCAGATCGCCGCGGTCGTCTTGCGAGTCTTGCAAGACGTAGAGCGTGTCGCCGAGAAACGCCAGCCCGGATGGTCCCTGGATGTGCCCGGACATGCCTTCGGTGGAGGGCAGACCGCTCGCGAACGGCTCCGCGCAGCCGTCGACGATCTTGACGACGCTCGACGCGGCGCCGGTCGCGGTT
>JAICJJ010000083.1 GCA_025928535.1 Thermomicrobiales bacterium | reverse complement strand
TCGCCCAGCACAAGCCCCGCAAGGTCGCCCTCATCGCCTGCGCCCACAAACTCCTCCGCAGCCTCCACGCCATGCTCCGTGACGGTGCGCTCTGGACGACGGCAAGTTGCCCGCCTTGACACCCAACACAGATGCTCGTCGATCGTAGATCGAGCGAACGAGATGCTTCGACAAGCTCAGCATGACCGGGTGACTTCGCGCCGCAAATCTTTAACCCGCGCCCGTGGCGGTCTCCGCCGTTGCGGCAAGTCGCGAAAGCGGTTGTACTATCGGCGGGGAACCGGGGGCGGACGACGGGGGAGCGTCACCGCTTCGGCCGCGGCGGCATGGACCGCAACGGCGCGTGAGTCAGCGGCGCGGATTCGATCCAGCGGCGGAAGGACACGGGCCTGAACGAGCGCGTCATCGAAACGTGGGTCAGCCAGTTCGCGTTGCTGCTGCTCGGGGCGACGGTCATCGCGGCCATCGCTCGGCGGTTGCGCATCCCCTACGCCGTCGCGCTCGTGATCGGCGGCTTGCTGATCGAACAATCGCATGTCGTCCATGTGCCGTCGCTCGATCCGGCGGTGCTGCTGTTCGCCTTCCTGCCGCCGCTGCTGTTCGACGCGTCATTTCGCATCGACGAGCGGGACGTTCGCGCCTACGCTCGGCCCGTCATCCTGCTGGCCGTGCCGGGGGTGCTGCTGACGGCGGCGATCGTCGGCGTGGCGACCTCGGGGTTGCTCGGGATGCCGCTGGCGATCGGGTTGCTGTTCGGCAGCATCGTCGCCGCGACCGACCCGGTCGCCGTGATCGCGATCGTCAAGCAACTGGCCTTGCCGCGCCATCTGATCGTCATTCCCGAAGCGGAAAGCCTGATCAACGACGGCATGGCGATCACGCTCTACACGGTCTTTCTGCAATTCGCGCTCGGCGGGTCGGTGACGGCGGCCGACGCGATCGGGTTGCTTGGGCTGGAGGTGGTCGGCGGCCTCGGCATCGGCGTGGCGTCCGGCTTCGTCTTTTCGCGTTTGACCAGCCTGATCGACGATCCGCTGATCGAAATGATGATCTCGACCGTGCTGGCGTACGGCAGTTATCTGATTGCCGATTCCGTCCACGCGTCCGGCGCGCTTGCCTGCGTCGCGGCCGGCTTCGTCCACGGCGCGTACGGGCGGCGGATCGGCATGTCGCCGCGGACGAGCGAACGTCTCGATCATCTCTGGGAATATCTCGGTTACGTCGCCAACGCGATCCTCTTCCTGCTCGTCGGCTTCACGGTCGACATCGGCGCGTTCGCCCGCAATCTCGGGCCATTGCTGGTCGCCGTCTCGTCGGTGATCGCCGCCCGCGTTCTTGTCGTCGAACTCGTCGGCCAGGCGACGGCGCGAACGGCGCTGGCGATTCCGCCGCGGGAGCGGATCGTCTTCGTCTGGGCCGGCTTGCGCGGGGCCTTGACGATCGCGCTGGCGCTCGGCTTGCCGGCGTCCACGCGCTACCGCGACGTGCTGATCGACATGGCGTTCGGGGTCGCGTTGGTGACGCTGGTCGGATTCGGCCTCAGTTTGCCGCTCCTGCTCCGGTTGCTCGGCATCGGGCCGGCGAACGAGCAGCGCGCCCCGTCCCAACCGGCCGTCGCGCCATGAACATCGCGTCGTCCGCTGCGTTGCCGGCGTTGCTGCTGATCGCCGCGCTCGCGGCGCCGGTGACGCTCGTCGTGGGCCGCCGCAATCCGCGGCGCGCGGCGTCGGCGGCCCAGGTCGCCGCCGGGGCGGCGCTGGCCGCGGCGCTCTGGAACATTGCCGGGCACGGCGGCAGCGTCGATCTTCCCTGGTTGCCGACGTGGGGCGCGACGCTGTCGTTCACCTTCGACGGCATCTCGGCGGTCTACACGCTGCTGGCGAGCGGCATCGGCCTGGCGGTCTTCATCTACGCCGGACGCTACCTGCCGCTGCATCTCCACCATACGCACCGCCCGGTGTCGGAAGCGACGTCGTTTTTCGCGCTCCTCACGCTCTTCATGGGCGCGATGATCGGACTCGCCACCGCCCGCGATCTGCTGCTGCTTTTCATCTTCTGGGATCTGACCGCCGTCGCATCGTACGGCTTGATCGGATTCGACCATACCGAGGCGGCCCGGCGCGGTTCGCTGATGGCGCTGCTGGTGACGGTCTCGTCGGCGCTTCTCCTGCTCGTCGGCATCCTGCTGCTCGATCTGACCTATGGCACGTTCGACATGGCGGAACTCGCGCGGCGGGCGACGCCGGGAACGGAGTTGTCGGTCGCGGTCGCGCTGATGGCGATCGCCGCGCTGGCCAAGAGCGCGCAGGTTCCGTTTCATTTCTGGCTGCCGCGGGCGATGGCGGCGCCGACGCCGGTTTCGGCCTATCTCCACTCGGCGGCGATGGTCGCGGCCGGGGTGTTCCTGCTCGGGCGCATCTACCCGCTGATCGAGCGCGCGCCGGAAATCCAGCGGGCGCTCGTCGTGGTCGGCGTCGCTTCGATGGCGACGGGCGGCGCGCTGGCGCTGGTCAAGCGGGAACTCAAGGCGATCCTCGCCTATTCGACGATCGGCCAATATGGGTACGTCGTTGTCATGCTCGGCCTCGGGGGACCGACCGGCGTCGGCGGCGCGGCGTTCTACGTCATCGCGCATGCCATCGCCAAGAGCGCGCTCTTTCTGACCGCCGGGGCGGTGACCGAGGCGACCGGTCGCCGCTCCCTCGACGATCTCGGCGGGCTGGCCCGGCCGCTGCCGGCGCTGGCGGTCGGCAGCGGACTCGCGGCCGCGGCGCTGGCGGCGCTGCCGCTGACGATCGGCTTTTTCAAGGATGAGTTCTTTTTCGAAGCGGCCCACCACGACGGGCCGGTCATGACCGTCATCGCGGCGCTCGGCGCCGCCCTGACGTTCGCCTACATGGCGCGATTCTGGGGCAGGATCTTTCTCGGCCGGCTGCGACGCCCGGCCGCGGTGTTGCCGACCGCGATGGTCGCGCCGATCGGCGCGCTCGGCAGCCTGGCGGTTCTCGGCGGCGTGGCGCCCGCTCCCGTGGCGGCGCTGGCGAGCGCGGCGGGCGCCGCGTCGCTGCAGGCGCCGGTCGATCTGCATCCAGGATATCGACTCGTGCTGAATGCGCCGAACGTGATGGCGCTGGCCGCCTGGGGCATCGGCGCGGCGCTCGTGGCGGCGCTGCCGTGGTGGCGAGGACTCCCGCTGGCGCTGGCGGCGGCGGGCGACCGGATCGGGCCGGAACGCTGGTACCGATCGACGCTCGATGCGCTCGACCGGCTGTCCGACTGGATACACGATCTGGAAGTCCGTGATCTGCGGAGCCGGGTCGCTTCGGTGCTGGTCCCGGCCGGCGTACTGGTGGCGGCGGCGGTGCTGGCGACGCCGAGCGACCGCGCGTTTCTGGCCGGGTCGTTTCAGGCGGGCGATCTGGTGGTCGGGTTGCTCCTCGCCATCGCCTGCGCCTCCGGCGTCGCCGCCGCGCGCCAGCGCAACCATGTCGCCATGACGCTGCTCCTGTCGGGCGTCGGTTACAGCCTGGCGGTGGTCTATGCCGCCTTCGGCGCGCCGGATGTGACGCTCGTCGCGGTGCTGATGGAAACCCTGTTCGCCCTTCTCTTCCTGACGACGCTGTCGGCGTTGCCGCAGTCGCTGCGGGAACGACTGCGCCGCCGACCGATCGAAAGCGCCCGTCGGCGGCGCAACGTCATTTACGCGACGGTTGCGGGAGCGGCGGCGTTCATCACCGTCTGGGGGATTCTGTCGAAACCGGCGGCGTTCGACAGCGTCGCGGCGCGGCAGATCGCTTTGACGCCGTCCGCCCACGCCAAGGCGGTGGTGACGGCGATTCTGGCCGATTTCCGGGGACTCGACACGATGGGCGAGATCACGGTCATCGGCGTGGCTCTGCTCGGCTTGGCCGCGCTGCTGACGCGGAGGCGCCAGACGTGATCACGGCGCTGACGCGGACCGTCGCGAAACTGCTCTTTCTGCCGTCGCTGATGATCGCGGTGGCGACGCTGGTGAAGGGCTACGCCGATGTCGGAGACGGCTTCACCGCCGGCGTAATCGCGGGGCTGGCGGTGCTGCTGCAAGTCATCGTGCTGGGCCGCGACGAGGTGGAGCGAATGCTCCCATTGCGCTGGGCGCCGCGCCTGGCGTTCGCCGGCATCGCGCTCGCCTTGCTCGACGCACTTGCGCCGCTGGCGTTCGGCCAACCGGTGATGACGCACTTGCCGCCGGCCAACGTGAAGCCGATTCACCTCGGCAGCCTCGAATTGCTGAGCGCCGTCGTCTTCGATGTCGGCGTGTTCTTGCTGGTGTTCGGATTCAGCGTCGCCGCGATCGACCTGCTCGGACGCGCGTCGCCGGATCGGTTGCCATGACGCTGGTCCTGTCGCTGGCGGTGGCGGTTCTGTTCGGCTCCGGTTCGTATCTGCTCTTGCAGCGCGATCTCGTGCGGGTGGTCGGCGGCGTCGTCCTTATTTCGAGCGCGGCGACGCTGTTCGTGATGTCGGCGTCGCTGACCAAAGGGACCGCGCCGATCTTGCCGTTGCCGAACGGCCAGCCGGTCAGCGATCCGCTCGTGCAGGCGATGGCGTTGACGGCGATTGTCATCACGTTCGGCGTGTCGGCGCTGTTGCTGGCGCTTGTCTACCGAGTCTACGTGTCCCATCTGTCGCTCGATCTGGAGGACCTGGCGGCGGCCGAGGAACAGGCCGAAGCGGTGGACGAAGCGATGGGCGGCCGCCTGGAACGCGCGCCAATGACGGCCGAGGAGCGGGACGAATGGGCGATGCGCTGACGCTCATGGCGCCGATCGCGATCTTCTGGGCCGGCGGGATCGGCGTGGCGGCGATTGACGGCTGGCGCGGGATGACGGCCAGGGGCGCACTGGTCGTGCATCTGGCCGGGTTCGGCGCGCTGGCGCTGCTCGCCGCGCGGGTGTTGACGAGTGGCCCGGTCGGCATGATCGCGGGAAACTGGCCGGCGGGGGTCGGCATCCGGTTTCGGGCCGATCCGCTCGGGATCGCGTTCGCGCTCCTCTCATCGCTGGTTCTCATCGTCGCCGTCGCCTACGAAGCGATCGGCGGCACGCCGACTCGCGCCTTTCCCGCCCTCTCGCTCTTTCTCGCCGCCGGTCTGACCGGGCTCTTTCTCACCGCCGACGCGTTCAACTTCTACGTCTTTTTCGAGTTGTCGATGATTTCGGCGTACGTCCTGACCGCGTTCGGCGGGCAGCCGCGGCAATTGCGGGCCGCGGTCATCTTCGCCGTCGTCAACTTGCTCGGCTCGGTCATCTTCCTCCTTGGCATCGTGGCGCTCTATCACGTCACCGGCAGCCTCGACATGACCGACATCGCGCAGCGGATGGCGTTCGCCGAGCAAAACCCGGCGATCCTTTCCGGCACGCTGCTGTTCGTCGCCTTTGGCGTGAAACTTGGGCTGTTTCCGTTCCATTTCTGGCTGCCGGCGGTTTATACCGGCGTCCGCCCATCAATCGCCGCCATTCTGAGCGGCGCGCTGACGAACATCGGGACCTACGGCTTGCTGCGATTCGGCGGCGAAATGCTGCCGCGCGAACTGAGCCTCGCGGCGCCGGCGCTGGCGCTGCTGGGCACGGCCAGCATCCTCTACGGCGCCGTGCAGGCGATCGGCCGCGCCGCGCCGGATGAAGTCGTCGCCTATTCCGCCATCGGTCAGGTCGGCTACGTGATGATCGCGCTGGCGATCGGCGGCGCGGCCGGGTATGGCGCGGCGATTCTCTTCGCGATCATCAACGCCCTGAACAAGACGTTGCTCTTTCTGGCGATTGATCTGCGCGGCGCGTTCGTCGGCCCCGCGGTCGCGATCGGCGCCTTGAGCGTCGCTGGCGCGCCGCCGGCCGCCGGCTTTTTCGGCAAGGCGGCGCTCTTCCGCGCGGGGCTGACGGTCGGCGACGGCGCCGAACGCGCCGCGCTCGTCGCGCTGATCGCGGCGGGCGGCGCGTTGTCGCTCCTCTACATGTTCCAGGCGTTCGGGCGCCGCTATCTCGAGCCCCGCGCCGAGGAGCGGCCTGCGAGCGGGCGGGGCCGCCGCCGGCTCGTCGCCGTCGTCGCGCTGTCGTTGCTCGTCTTCGGGTGCTGGCCGGAGCCGTTGATCGCGTTGAGCGAGCGCGCGGCAGCGGTCTTGCCGGGACGGCTGCCATGAGCCGCATCGTCGTCTCGGTCGCCTTGCTGACCGGCGTCTATCTGTTGACGCTGGCGAGCCGCGATCCGTGGGACATCGCGATCGGCGCCGCGCTGTCGCTCGCGCTCGTGCTGGCGACCCGGAACTATCAGTTCGCCCACCCGGCGGCGCCGATACCGAACTTCTGGCGGCGGTTGGCGGCGTTTCCGGTGTTCGTCGTCGCCGTCCTGATCGACGTGGCGCGCAGCACGGGCGAGGTGGCGGCGATATCGAGCGGTTTGCGGCCCCTGCGCGCGCCGGGAGCAATCGACGTGCCGATGGGCGATCGGACGCCGCTCGGCGTCGTCGTGACGTCGCTGGTGACGACGATCTCGCCCGGATCGGTCTTGCTCGAACTGGACTGGGAGCGGCGGATCATGCGCTTTCACTCGATCGACGCGTCCGATCCCGACGCCTTCCGGTCGTTGCTCGACAAGAAGTATCGGCGCTATCAGCGACCGGTTTTTCCATGAGGCGCGGGTGATGCCCCCGGTTGTGGTCCTGGCGGCGATGATTTGGGGAGTCCTGCTGCTCGCGGCCTGCGTCGGCGTGGCGATCCGCGCCGGCACGCAGTCGGAGCGGTTGCTCGCGTTCGACGCCGTAACGCTGGTGCTCGTGGTGCTCCTCGCGTTGCTGGCGGCCAAGGCCGGCCGCGGCTATTACCTCGACGCGGCGCTGGCGCTGGCGCTCCTGTCGTTCATTTCGACGATCGCCATCGCCCGCTACATTCGGGAACGAAAGGTGATGTGAATGACGGGAGTCATGAGTTGGGTCGCGACCGTCGCGCTCGTCGTCGGGCTGGCGGTGATGACCCTCGGCGTGATCGGCATGGTGCGATTACCGAGTCTGCTGACGAAAATGCATGCGGCCAGCAAGGCGGTCGTGCTCGGCGCCGCGTTGGTCCTCGTCGCCGTCGCCATCGTGGGCGACGCGCCGACGGCCGCGAAGGCGGCGCTGACCGCGGCGATCCTGCTGCTGACGACCCCGGTCTCGGCCCACGTGATCGCCACGACGGTGCTTCCCGAGCCGAGCCGAACCGGCGTGGCGGCCCGGCAGCGCGTACCGGACGGCAAGGAAGGTTGACCACGTAACGGCTCAGTCTGCGAGTGGGGTTGGGTAGGGGCACGGCATGCCGTGCCCGGTGGTCCGCAGGACCACGAACCATACGCCCCGCGGCAGTTATCGGCCTGCGGCCGATCGGGCCCGGCATGCCGTGCCCCTACCGGCGCCCGGCGTCCGTGCCGCAAAATTTTGACGCGCGCTCTCAGTCCGCGGCGGCGTCGGCCGGGTCGGCGGCGAGCGGAAATTCGATGATGGCGACAGCGCCGCACGGACCGGGGCCGATCGCGAACGTGCCATGCAAATCGGACGTGACGAGCCGCTGGATGATGCGCATGCCGAGCCCGCGGCTCTGCGCGGGGTCGAATCCTTCCGGAAACGCCGCGCCGTCGTTTTCGACCCGCAACGTCGCGATGCCATGTTCTTCGGAGGCCGAGATCCGGATCGTGCCGCTCGCGACGCCATCGAAGCCGTGATAGACGGAATTGGCGACCAATTCGTTGATGAGGAGCGCGACGATCGTCGCCTGACGCGAGGGCACGCGCACGTCGTTCGGCTCGATCACGAAATCGATCCGCTGCTCCGGCCGGACGAGGGTGCGGTGCGCTTCGCCGGCGACATGTTTGGCGAGCACTTCGATCGTCGTGCCTGCCAGACGCGATTCGTCGCTCAGCAAATCGTGCACGGCGGCGATCGCCTGAATGCGCGACACGGCTTCGTTGAGGTCGGCCGCCCACGGCGCGTCGCCGGCGCGGCGCGCTTGCAGCGACAGCAAGGCGGCCACCGTTTGCAGGTTGTTGCGCACCCGATGGTGCATCTCCTGCAGCAACGCCGAGGCGGTTTCCAACCCGTGCCGCGCGTCCTGATAGAGCGAGGCGTTTTCGATCGCCATCGTCGCCGCGTCGGAAAAGGCTTGCAGCATGCCGAGCTCGTCTTCGGTCAACTCGGCTTCCGGGGAAAGACGGATGCAGAGCGCGCCGAGCATTTCGCGGGCGGAGCGGAGCGGCAGGCAAAAGAGCCGACTCGAACCATCGACATAATCGAGATCGATCGCTTTCGGCGCGCCCGACTGGAGCACTTCGTGCACCGTGTTGTCGCGCACGCTGGGGTCGAGCAGCGCGCGATGGATGCCGACGTAATGTTCGATCGTCGTCTGCTGGGGGCCGGAACGGGGCGAGGGCACGCGGAAGATGGCGGCCGCTTCGGCGTTGAACAGCGCCACCGCCTGCTCGGCGATCAAACGCAGCACATCGCCCAAATCGAGCGTCGAGGCGATGGTGTGCGTGACACGCCGCAAAACGCCGAGTTCGGTGATCTTGCGGCGGAGCCGAGCGTCGGTCTGGCTGTAGAGACGGGCGTTTTCAATGCTGATCGCCAGTTCGTCGGCGACCGACTGGAGAAAGGCGATTTCGTCTTCGGAAAAGACGCGCCGGCGCACC
>JAICJJ010000565.1 GCA_025928535.1 Thermomicrobiales bacterium | reverse complement strand
TCCGCCAGGACGGCGAGATCGAGCAGGCGGCGCGAAGGCGCGGGGTCGTCCGGGCGGGGAACGGGCTGGAGGCCGAAGCCGATTGCGCGTCGAAACTGTTCGACCCACGGATGAATCGTCGCGTCTGGCATCGTTCTCGTCACCTCCGGCGCTGGCCATGGTGATTGCCGCATGATTCGATCATCGCGAAACGCGAGCGACGGCGCAAGGCGGCGAATCAGCCAAAACGACATATCCCAAGTAGTCAGAACGCAAAGGAGCACTCCCGAATGGCATGGCGGCGGACGCCCGAAACCGACACGGGCTGGGTCGGGGCGGGACCGGACGACGATCTCGATGAACGGCTGGCAGCCGAGGAGGGAGTCGGGGAACCGGCGGGACCGCATGTGATGACGCTGTTGGGACCGATCGATCCCGGCGCGCTCGGCGTGACCTTGCTGGGCGAGCGCCTGACCTGGCGCGCCGACGAGTCTGCCGGCGCGACGGCGGCCATCGACGATCGTCATGCGACGCTGGCGGAACTTGACGACGCCCACGCCAGCGGCGTGCGGGCGGTGGTCGATTTCGGCGAACCGGCCGGACGAATCGATTTGCCGGCGGCGCGCTGGTTGGCCGAGCGGGCGGCGATGCATATCGTCGCGCCAGCGATGGTCGAACCCGACCTTGGACGCGACCTTGCCGCGCGGCGCTTGATCGTCGCGTTACGCGAGGGAATCGACGGAACGGCGAATCGAGCCGGCGCGATCGCTGTGCGGCTCGACAGGATAGGGGTCACGACCGCGATCGAGGCGGCGATTGCTGCATCGCAGGAGACGGGCGCGCCGCTGCTGGTTTTTCCCGCCGATGGTGAACTGGCTGACGCCGTTTCCGTTCTGGACGACTCGGGCGTCGAAGGGGATCGCATGACCTTCGTCCTTTCCGTGCGACGAGTCGGCGACCGCGACCTGTGTGCTGTCCTGACTCGCGGCGTGCGGATCGCGGCAGTCGATCTGCTGGCGGACGGCTTGGAAGCGGCAAAGGCGCACGCGGCTGGCATCGCGGCGTTGGTCCGCGATGGATTCGGCGACCGGATCGCGTTGGGATCGGGACTGGTCCGTCGTTCGGCGCTCTGCGGATCTGGCGGCGAGTTGGGGTGGAGCGCGATGCTCGAACGATTTCCCTTGCTGCTGCTGGAGGAGGGCATCGGCGCGGTGGCCGTTCGGGCGCTGCTGGTGGACAATCCCCGGCGGGCGCTGACGATCGAGCCGCCGGTTGGAAACGGGGAATCGGGGTGATGGCAACGGGGAGCGAAGCGCCGATCGCGGCGCTGATCTGCGACATGGACGGCTTGCTGGTCGACAGCGAGCCGCTGGCCGAACGGGCGCTGACCGATTTCCTGCGGCAGCATGGCCACGCCGTGCGGCCGGGCACGATGGCGCAGACGCTGGGCAAGCGCCTGCCGGAAGCGATCGGGCTCCTGGCAGAGATGTACGCGCTTCCCGGAGAGCGCGACGAATTGATCGCCACCTACGACCGGATGCGGCTGGCGGCCCTGCGCGGCAATCTGCGGCCGATGCCGGGCGCGGCGGCGTTGCTGACCTTCGCCCGCGAAGCCGGCCTGAAACTGGCGCTGGCGACGTCGAGCCTGCGCCCGCACGCCGATCTGTCGCTGACGGAAACCGCGCTGGCCGGGTTGTTCGACGCCGAAGCGACCGGCGACGAAGTCGTCCGCGGCAAACCCGCGCCCGACATCTTTCTCCTCGCGGCGAATCGACTGGGCGTGGCGCCGGCGGCCTGCGTGGTCCTCGAAGACGCGCCGGCCGGACTCGCGGCGGCCATGGCGGCGGGGATGCGCGCGCTCTGGATTCCGAACGCGGCGACGGTCGGCCTTCAGCCCGCCAGTCCGCCGACCGCGACCTTGCCGGACCTGTTCGAGGTGATCGCCTGGCTCGAGGCGCAGGGAATCGGCGGTACAGCCGGCGCCGCAGGCTGAGGTTTGCCGGCGGCGCTCAGGCGGCTCGGTCCGCCAGTCGATCATAGAGCCAGCCGAGGACCGCCCCGTAGACGACATGGCGGGGAATCGACTGGAGAAACGCCGGCCAGGTGAAATAGCGGTCGAGTTGATGGTCGCGGATGGCCGGGTGCAGGTCTTCCCAGGCGGTCAGCGGGCAGAACAGCAGGTTTTCGACGTTGAACATCAGCACGCCGCGCCACCAGGGCGGTCCGGGAATCCATCGCTGGACGACGGCGTAGAGCCAGGCGAATCCGACCGAATTGACGAG
>JAICJJ010000234.1 GCA_025928535.1 Thermomicrobiales bacterium | reverse complement strand
GGCCAATGCCGACGTCGATCGCGCGCGACGGGTCGTCCGGCGTCGTCAGCGTCTTGCCGACGGTCAATGCGCCGGTCGCGGGATCGACGGCGACGATGTCGGTGAACGTGCCGCCGGTATCGACGCCGATCCTGATTTGTCGTTGTCGTTGCACGTGGAGTCCTTGTCTGCGATTCGGCTGGTCAGTCGCTCGCCAGCGACGCGATCGGAATGTCGGTGACGAACATGTGGCCCGGCGCGTGGGTGATCATCAACGGCGGCCGGGTCGCCATCGCGACCGCTTGCGGCGTGACGCCGCACGCCCAGAACACAGGCACGTCGTCCTCCCGCAGCGGAACCGCGTCGCCCCAGTCGGGCCGCGCCAGATCGCCGATCCCGAGTGATGCCGGCGCGCCGGCATGGACCGGCGCCCCGTGGACGGCAGGATAGCGCCCCGAAATCTGGACCGCCTTCGCGACCATCGCGGCCGGAATCGGCCGCATCGAGACGACGAGCGGCCCATGAAACACGCCAGCCGGCCGGCATTCGACATTGGTCCGATACATCGGCACGTTGCAGCCGCATTCGAGATGGCGCAGCGGAATGCCCGCGTCGCGAAGCCCATGCTCGAAGGTGAAACTGCAGCCGAGCAGAAAGGCGACCAGATCGTCCGACCAGTACGACGCGATCGAAACCGGCTCGTCGACCAGTTCGCCATGGCGGTAGACGCGATAGCGGGGCAGGTCGCTCCGCAGATCGGCGTCGGGCGCGGCGAAGCGCGGAACCGGCGAACCCGCTTCGGTGACGTCGAGCAACGGGCACGGTTTGGGATTGCGGGTGCAAAAGAGGAGAAAATCGTAGGCGAGGTCGCGCGGCAGGATCACGAGATTCGCCTGGGCGAACCCCGGCGCGATGCCCGACGTGATGTTCGTCCACTCGCCCCGCCGCATCCGGGCGCGCGCGTCCGCCGGGGTGACGACGGCCGTTGCGGTTTCGACCAGTTCCATTCGTTCCTCGCTTCGGGCTGTGCCGCCCCACAATTCGCGCCGCGCCGTCAGGCAAGCGCCGCGACTCGATCCCGCGCCGTCGCGCTACCGACGTGTCGCCAGCCGGCGACGGTCAAGCGACCATCGATCGCGACGTGAACGCCACCGTCCATGCGATCCAACTCGAACGGCAGATAGGCTCCCCAGGAATGCTCCTGGAACGGCTGCCGCGCCGGGTCATCCGGCGATTCGCCGCACGGCCACCCGTAGCAATACCAGAGCGTGCGGGACGCCGGCTCGATCACTTCCGAACTGACCGTGCCGAACCAGGCGTCGCCTTGCTCGGGCCGGCCGTGGGCGCAAATCGAATAGCCGATCGCGGGATCGTCGCGCCCGGCATGATCCCGGCAGATCGCCATCAAGGTCTCACGATCGATCCGGCCATGAGCCTCGGCAAGGAGTTCGTTGACCCGGTCGCAGCGATGGCCGGACGAGCAGGCGAGGTCGGCGTCTTCGACCGACCGGCCCGGCGCCGATGTCCAGTGGTTGCTGCGCCCGATCGCGCCGTCGCGGGTGCGCTCGGCGACGCACAGCGATTGCGTGCCGACTTCGACCAGGCAAATCTCGCCGCTCGCGTCGGCGAAGAGAAAGTTGCCGTGAAACGCGCGCGGATGGCGGTCGAGCAGCGCCAGCGCGTCGTCGATGCCGGCGGCTTCGGCGAGCACAAGTCGGCCCCACTGATAGTAGGGAATGCCGATCGCCGTTTTGTCGTTCGGCTCGTGGGCCGGCGTCACATACGACCAGACGTAGGCGAAGCCGGCAGCGTTGACGCCCCGGGTGTGCATGTTGCTCCATGACACCATCGGCGGCGGCGAGATGATCTGGGTGGCGAGAAAGCGCCGCCCCGGTCCATCTTCGACCACCAGCCGGGTTCGAGTTGCGAACGGATCGTCGCTGGTCGCCATCAACAATGGCCGACCGTCGGCGGTCGCCCCGCCCGTCGCGGCGGCGATCGTGCAGCCGGGAACCGGTCGGGTCGTCAGCGTCGATGCCTGCGCGCTCATCTGCGTCGTCTCCTCACGTTCGACCTACCCGCCTCAATCGCCGACCATCGCGGCGACGGGTTCCACGTCGGGCACAGTTGTCCAGCTTTCCGCAATCGCGCGGGTGCAGGCGGTGGCATGGCCCGGGGCCAATTCTTCCAGCCAAATTGGAATCGTGGCGCATTCCGGGCGCGCCAGCGGACAGCGGGTGTGCAGCGGACAGGCGGGCGGCACGTGGATCGGGCTCGGAATCTCGCCTTCGAGCACGAACCGCGCGGGCGTCGCCGTCGGGTCGGGATAGAGCACCGACGACAGGAGCGCCTTGCCATAGGGATGGAGTTGATTGCGAAAGAGCGCGTGGGCCGGCGCGATTTCCATCAGTTGCCCCAAATACATGATCGCGACCCGATCGGCGATATGCCGCACCGCCGTCAGATCGTGCGAGATGAAGAGATACGACGCGCCGAATTCGCGTTGCAACCGCATCAGGAGGTTGATGATATCGGCCCGCACCGCGATATCGAGCGCCGACGTCGGCTCGTCGAGCACGATCAGATCCGGCTTGGTGGCGATGGCGCGAGCGATCGCCACCCGCTGCGCCTGGCCGCCCGTCAACTGGTGTGGGAAGCGGTCGCCGAAGCCGCGCAGTTGCACCATCTCCAGCAATTCGCCGACCCGCGCCGCCCGCTCCCGAGCGTCGTGCATGCCGGCGAGGCGAAGCGGCTCGGCGACGATGTCGGCGATGCGATGGCGCGGATTGAGCGAATCGTGCGGGTCCTGAAAGACCATCTGGATGCGGGGCCGCAGCCGCCGCAACGCGTGGCCGGACAGCGTCGTGATGTCCTGGCCGGCGAAGACGATCCGGCCGGCGGTCGGGTCGGTCAACCGCAACAGGCAGCGGCCGACCGTCGTCTTGCCGCTGCCCGACTCGCCGACCAGCCCGAGCGTTTCGCCGCGGCCGATCGTGAAACTGACGTCGGTCGCCGCCTGCACCGTCAGATTCGAGCCGGCGATCGGAAAATGCTTGTCGAGGCGTTCGACTCGCAGGATCGGTTCGTTCGCGGTCGCGTTCGCCACGTTCATCTCCGCGCGCTCGCCACGGTGTCCGAATCCGGCGCCGCGGCCGTCTCGCCGCGCGCCAGCATGGTCGCCCGCAAGAGCGATTGGCCGATCGGTCCCGCGTCGGCGAAAAACGCTCGCGTGTCGGCCACCTCGACGATCCGTCCTTCATGCATGACCGCGACCCGCTGGCAATAGTGGGCGACGATGCCGAGATCGCGCGTCACGATCATTGTCGCCGAGCCTTGCCGGCGCGCGGCGTCGCGCAGCAAATCGAGAATCTGCACCTGCACCGTGACGTCGAGGCCGGCGGTCGGTTCGTCGGCAAGGATCAGGTTCGGGTTGTTGGCCACCGCCATCGCGATCGCGATCCGCTGGCACATCCCGCCCGACAATTCGTGCGGATACGACCGCATGCGCCATTCCGGGTCGGGGATGCCGACCGTCGCGATCAGGTCGCGCGCCCGCGCCTGCGCCGTCGCCTTGCCGACGCGCTGATGCGCCCGCATCACGGCCGCGATCTGGTCGCCGACGCGCATCAACGGATTCAGATGGCGACGCGGATCGGGCACGATCAGGCCGATTCGGGAGCCGCGCACCTGCTGCAGCCGCTTCTCCGGCAACGTCAGCAGATTTTGCCCTTCGAACCAGACCTCGCCGCCGACGATGCGCCCCGGCGGCGGCACGAGGTTGAGAATCGAATAGGCGAGGGTCGACTTGCCCGAGGCGGCGGTGCCGACCACGCCGATCAATTCGCCGGGAAACACCTGCAAATCGACCCGATCGACCGCGCGGACCGTCCCGGCGTAGGTCACGTAGTCGGTCGTGAGTTGGCGAACGTCGAGGAGCGGTTCCATCGGCCTTCACACCCGCTTCGTCGGATCGAGAAATTGGCGCAGTCCGTCGCCGACGATGGCATAGCCGAACACGGTCGTCGCCAGCGCCAGCCCCGGGAAAAAACTGATCCACCAGTGGCCACTGACCAGTTGCTCGGCTCCCTGGGCGATGATCGCCCCCCATTCCGGCGTCGGGGGCCGCACGCCCGCGCCGACGAAACTGAGCCCCGCCGTCAGGAGAATCGACCAGCCGACCGTCGCCGAGGCGTTGACGAGCGCCGGCGCCAGCGAATTCGGCAACACATGGCGGAAGACGATGCCGAGGTCCGATTCGCCGCTGACCCGCGCCGCATCGACAAACGCCCGATGCTGGGTCGTCAGGACGGCGCTGCGGGTCAGCCGCAGGAAGATCGGAATGTTGACGAAGGCGATGCCCGCGATCACGTTGCGGGCGTTCGGCCCGCTGACGGCCACCAGCGCCAGCGCCAGAATGAAGACCGGAAACGACTGGATGATGTCCATCAGCCGCAACAGCAATTCGCTCGCCCAGCGCGTGCCGCCGCGCGACGACGACCAGAACCCGGCCAGGCCGCCGAGCGGCGTGCCGACCAGCAGCGAAATCGCCGTCGCCGCCAGGGCGATCACCAGATCGATCCGGGTGGCGACCAGCACGCGGGAAAAGACATCCGAGCCGGAGGCGTCGGTGCCCATCCAGTGGCTGGCCGACGGCGGCTGCAGGATGTCCATCGTCGCCTTGATCGGATCGTACGGCGCCACGTACGGGCCGACGGCGGCGGCGACGAGCGACAGCAGCACGACGACCAGCCCGAAGATGAACAGCGGCCGGCGGCGGGTGAAATAGGCGAAATAGCGCGCTTCGCCGCGAAACCCGCCGACTGCCGCCGGCGCGGCCGGCACACTCGCGACATCGATCGCGGCCGCACTCTGGACGCTCTCCATCACGCCATCCTCAATGCAATCCGGCGCGGGGATCGAGGAAGAAATAGACGATGTCGATGACGAGGTAGACGAAGAGGGTGAAGACCGCCGCGACCAGCACGAACCCCTGAATCGCCAGGTAATCGGAATTGACGATCGACTGGACGGCGTACTGGCCGATGCCGCCCCAGGCAAAGACCGTTTCGACCAGCACCGCGCCGCCGAGGAGAAAGCCGTAGATGATGCCGAGGACGGTCACGACCGGCGGCAGCGCGTTGCGCAAGGCGTAGCGGACGACAACGCCGTTCGGCAAGCCGTTCGCTTTCGCGTAGCGGATGAAGCCGGAATCGAGCATTTCCGACATCGCGGTCGAGGTCATCCGCACCACGCCGCCGATGTAGATCAAGATCAACGTCAATTCGGGCAAGACGAGGTGCTTCGCCGCCGACCAGAAGGCGTCGCCATCGTGGGCGAGCAAGCTGTCGACCAGGCTCATCCCGGTGACCGGCGGCGGCGGAAAGACGTCGAGGCCGAATTGGCCGACCGGCGGCGGCGCCCAATTCAATTTGTAATAGAAAAGGAAGATCAG
>JAICJJ010000182.1 GCA_025928535.1 Thermomicrobiales bacterium | reverse complement strand
GCTCGCCGCGCGGCGAGCGCCGCAGGAGGCCGATTTCGATGAAGTCGCAGGGGAAAATCGCGGTCGTGACGGGGGCGGGAACGGGCATCGGCCGGGCGATCGCGCTGGCGCTCGCCGACGAAGGCGCGGCCGTCGTCGCGACCGATCTCGACGCCGCGTCGGCAGAACGGGTCGCGGGCGAACTGCGCGACCGGGAAGCCAATGCGTCGGCGCTGCGGCTCGACGTGACGCAGCGGCCGGAGATCGACGCCGTCGTGGCCGAAATCGCGAAGCGCCACGGGCGGATCGACGTCTGGTGCAACAACGCCGGCGTCAGCACCATGAACCGCTTCGTCGATCTGACGGAGCGGGAGTGGGATTTCAACATGGACGTCAACGCCAAGGGCGTCTTTCTCTGTTCGCAAGCCGTCGCCCGGCAGATGATGGGGCAGGAACCGGACGCGGCGAGCGGCCTGCGCGGCAAGATCGTCAACACCGCGAGCATGGCCGGCAAGCGGGGCGGCGTCGGGTTTCTGGCGCATTACGTCGCCAGCAAATTCGCGGTCGTCGGCCTGACCCAGGCAACGGCGGCCGAACTGGCGCCCCATCGCATCACCGTCAACGCGGTCTGCCCCGGCTATGTCCGCACGGGGATGCAGGAGCGGGAAATCGCCTGGGAAGTCGGCTTGCGCGGCGTGGACGCGGCCGAGGTGGAGCGGTTCTACGTCTCCGACACGCCGCTTGGGCGGATCGAAACGCCCGAAGACGTGGCCGGCGTCGTCGCGTTTCTGGCCTCGCCCGCGGCGGATTTCATCACCGGCGAAGCGATCAACGTCAACGGCGGCTCCTGGATGGACTGACGCTCATTCGCGTGAAGCGCGGCCGTCGCGCCGGTGGCTTTACGGCGTGGAGACGGCCTTGCCGGCGAATCGACGCGGGCTGCCTTGCGGTCGAGCGAACCGTCGCGCCCCTGCGACGCAGAGCACGACGGCGACCGTGACCACGAGCATGAGCCGCGTCACCGGCTCGTGGAGGAGCGTCGCGGCCAGGGCGAAGCCGAAAAACGGCTGCAGCAGCTGCAATTGGCTGACCGCGGCGATGCCGCCCTGCGCCAAACCGCGGTACCAGAACACGAAGCCGAGCAGCATGCTGAACAACGACACGTAGGCCAGGCCGATCCAGGAGCCTTCGCCAACGTCGGCGAACGACGGCGGCCTCAGGAGCAGCGCGAGCGGAATCATTGCCGGCAGCGACAGCACGAGCGCCCAGGAGATGACCTGCCACCCGCCGTACGTGCGCGCCAGTTTTCCGCCTTCGGCATAACCGAGCCCGCACACGACGATGGCGCCGAGCATCAGGGCGTCGCCAACCGGCGAGGCGGACAGCCCTTGCGTGAGGGCGAAGCCCGCGACGAGCGCGCTGCCCAGCCCGGAGAAGAGCCAGAAGCCCGGACGCGGGCGCTCGCCGCCGCGCAACACGCCGAAGATCGCCGTCGCCAGCGGCAGCAGGCCGATGAAGACGATCGAGTGCGCCGCGGTGACATGACGGAGCGCCAGCGCGGTCAACAGCGGAAAGCCAACGACGACGCCCCACGCGACGATCGCCAACGGGACGACGTCGCCACGGCCCGGTCGCTTCGCCTCGAAGGCCAGCAAGAGACAAAGCGCCACCATGCCGGCGATGGCGGCGCGCGCGACCGTGAGAAAGACGGGGTCGAACGCCATGACCGCCACACGAGTCGCCGGCAGCGAGCCGCTGAAGATCAGCACCCCGAGCAATCCGTTGATCCATCCGCTTGTCGACTTGTCCAAGACATGCTCCTCCGCGATGCCCCGCCATCATCGGCCCCGGCGGCGCGGCGCGCCAGATACAATGCAGTACAGTTTGTCCAGACTGTTTTGGCTACGGAAGCAGTACGGATGAGGGAACGAGCGGTCATGGACGGACGCGGCCAGACTCGGATCACCGCCGTGATGACGACGATTCGGCAGCGGATCGCCGGGCGCAGCCTCACGCCCGGCGACCGGCTGCCCTCCATTCGCGCCATGGCGAGGTCGATGCAGGTGTCCACGTCCACTGTGGTGGAAGCGTACGAGCGCCTCGCGGCCGAAGGCGTCATCCGCTCGCGGCCAGGCTCCGGCTTCTACGTCGCCGGACACCTCGCCCCGTTGTCGCTCGCGGAGATTGGGCCGCGGCTCGACCGCGCCGTCGATCCCTTGTGGGTGTCGCGGCAATCGCTGGAGGCCGGCGATGCGATGCTCAAGCCCGGCTGCGGCTGGCTGCCGGCGTCATGGTTTCCGGACGCGGGCCTGCGTCGGGCGCTGCGGACGCTCGCGCGCGCCGACGGAGCCGTACTCGCCGACTATGGCACGCCGCTCGGCCTGCCCGCCTTGCGTCAGTTGCTGGCGCGGCGTCTGGGAGAGCGCGGCATCGCGGCTCCGCCCGAACAGATCATGCTGACGGAATCGGGCACGCAGGCGATCGATCTGGTGTGCCGCCTCCTGCTCGAGCCCGGTGATGCGGTGCTCGTGGACGATCCCTGCTATTTCAATTTTCACGCCGTGTTGCGGGCCCATCGGGCGAAGATCGTCGGCGTGCCGTACACCCCGAGCGGACCGGATGTCGACCGATTCGCCCAGGCGCTCGCCGAACATCGACCGCGCCTGTATGTCACCAATTCCGCGCTCCACAACCCGACCGGCGCCACGCTGTCTCCGGTCGTCGCGCACCGGCTGCTCAAACTCGCCGACCAGTTCGCCCTCACGATTGTCGAAGACGACATCTTTGCCGATCTCGAGCAGACGCCCGCGCCCCGGCTCGCGGCGTTCGACGGCCTCGACCGCGTCGTTCATATCGGGAGTTTCTCCAAGACCCTGTCGGCATCGGCTCGCTGCGGGTTCGTCGCGGCGCGCGCCGATTGGATCGAAGGGCTGGCCGACATCCAGATCGCGACCTCGTTCGGCGGGGGCCGGCTCGCGGCGGAACTGGTGTTTCAAGTCCTGCGGGACGGCACGTATCGTAAACATGTCGAGGGCCTGCGCGACCGGCTGGCGCGCGCGATGACGGAGGTCGAAGCCCGGCTGAAGGCCGTTGGCATCGTTCCCTGGCTCGAACCGGAGGCGGGCATGTTCTTGTGGTGTCGCCTGCCGGAAGGGGTCGATGCGGCCGAGGTGGCTCGGGAGGCGCTGGCGGCCAACATCGTGCTGGCTCCCGGAAATGTGTTCAGCCTTTCCCAATCGGCGCATGGGTTCCTGCGGTTCAATGTCGCGCAGTCGCTGGATGGTCGTCTGTTCGATGTGCTTCGAGCGGCGATTCGGCGACAGGAACAGTCGCGGCGCCTCGCCTATCGGTCGGGCTGATTCGACTCGGGCAGGATCTCGACGTACCCGTCCGTTCCGTGCACGCGGATTCGCTGTCCATCCCGGATCAGGCGGGTGGCCTGCTCCACCCCCACGACGGCCGGCAAGCCGTACTCCCGCGCGATCACCGCGCCATGGGTCATCAGGCCCCCCACCTCCGTCACCAGACCCGTGATGGCGACGAACAGCGGCGTCCAACTGGGGTCCGTGTAAGTGGTGACCAGGATGTCGCCCGGTGCGAGATCGGCTTCCGCCAGGTCGAGGATGACGCGGGCCCGCCCCTCGACGGTCCCGGCGGAAACCGGCAAGCCGACCAGCGCGCCGTCCGGCAGGTCGTCGCGTCGGTACGCCCCCGCGATCACCTCGCCATCCGACGTCAGCACCCGAGGCGGCGTGAGCGCCTGATACGAGCTGTATGCATCCTTGCGCTGACGGATGAGTTGGTCATCCACGTGGTTCGTGCGCACGACGTCGTGGAGTTCCTGGAACGTGAGGAAGAAGATGTCTTCCTGCTCACGCAGCACGTGGGCCTGCATGAGGCGTTCGGCTTCTTCCAGCAAGGCTTGCTTGTACACGAAATAGCGGCTGACGATGCCGTACTTTGGATACTCCCGGTACCCGCTGAAGGTCCGAACCCGGTCGATCAACCGCTTGACCGCTTCGGCTTTCAGCTCCCCGTCCGGCAAGGCCCGCACGCGCTCCAGCACGTCCTGTTCCTTTTGCCAGGCTTCCTGCCGTCCCTGCTCGAAGCGCCGCTGGCCGGCGCCCGGCTCGAAGTTCGCAATGTTGCCGAGGATCAGGGGCACGAGCGTGGCGGGACGTTCGCTCCACCGCGGCCGCGTGATGTCGATCTCCCCAACGCAGCGCATGCCGTACGTGTCGAGCCAGGCCCGGATGGAGTCGCGCGCTTCCCGCCCGCCCGCGAGTTCGGGCATCGCGTCCAGGAAGCCGTCGTCCGCGATGTCGACGTGCTGCAGAAAAGCGACCACGTCCGGATGCGGTCGGATCGCGTCCGCGACGTCCAGGAGCGCCAGTCCCATCTCCGACGTGACATTGTGGGGGACGGACTGCGCGAGCGTGTCGGCCGCGTTCGTCTCGCCCAGCCACGTTTCCAGGTGATCGTTGAGCTGCCAGAAGGCCTCCATCGCCGCCATGATCACCTGATGGCTCTGCGGATCGAACAGGACCCGCTTCAACTCCTGAATGTCCGCCAAGATGAAGTCGAGCAGCGCCGGGCCGGATTTCGTTCGGATGTCGCGCTGCAAGGCGGCGATCGAGGACTGGCTGCGTCCAATCAGTTCGGCGACGATGGCCGGATCGGTCTCGATCGGGGCGGGCGGCGCGCCCGCTGGCGGGCCGCCGGGCGTTTCGTCCGGATGCGACGGGATGAAGTCGTCGCGGTCGATGAGGGTCTGCAGCGCGTCCCCGATCAGCGGATCGCCTTTCCCCAGGACCGCCAGGAGGCTGGCGCGGCTCGCCGGCGAAGCCAGTTGCCGGGCGACATCGACGAACAACCGCCCGCCGGCCTCGTACATGGGCCGGGCAGCGGTCAGCTGCCACAGGGAGATCCCAAGGGGCTTCATGGCGTCGGTCATCATCTGTTGATGACCGACGGAGATGTAGACGTGGTTTGCTCCGTCGCCAGCCGCGGGGATGGGGAAGAGCGTGGTGATCGGCCGGCTCTGGACGAACTGGAAGTCGCCGTCGACCAGACACCATTCGATATCCTGTGGGCAGCCGAAGTGCGCTTCGATCCGCCGTCCCAACTGGGCGAGCCG
This sequence comes from Thermomicrobiales bacterium, assembly GCA_025928535.1. Lineage (GTDB taxonomy): Bacteria > Chloroflexota > Chloroflexia > Thermomicrobiales > UBA6265 > JAICJJ01. The sequence continues at coordinate 1,093 of JAICJJ010000182.1, read as the reverse complement.
CACGATCTGTGCATCCGTCAGCGCCGGCTGCTCCCGCCGCTCGGGCGTGATCGCCTGTTCCCGCGTCCCGCCTGCCGGCGAGGCGTAGATGGCCAACTGTTTGGCGGCGACCGCCCTGGCGACGACCTCGTCGCCCCGCACCTTGTAGACGTCGGCGTTCACCAGGCCCGAGACCAGGGCCTCGCCGAGGCCGAAACTGGCCGCCACGGAGGCGATCTTTCGATCGCCCGTGACCGGATCGGCCGTGAACAGGATGCCGGACGCTTGCGGGAAGACCATCCGCTGCACGACCACGGCCATCTGGACCTTCCGGTGGTCGATGCCGTTCCGCAGGCGATAGGTCACGGCCCGCTCGGTGAAGAGCGAGGCCCAGCATCGGCTGACGTGCTGAAGGATCGCCGCCGGCCCCACGACATTCAGGTACGTGTCCTGCTGGCCAGCGAAGGAGGCCGTCGGCAAATCCTCCGCCGTCGCGCTGGAGCGGACGGCACAGGCGGCTTGCGCGCCGAGGCGGGCGAGCGAGCGGGCGATCGCCGCCGCCAGGTCGTCGGGGATAGCGATTCCGTCGATGGTCCGGCGGATCTCGGCGCTCAACGCGACGATCGCTTCCCGGTCGGTCGGCTCCAGACGTGCCAGCCGATCGAGCCGATCGTGGATCGACGGCGCTTCCGCCATGATCCGCTTGAAGGCGTCCGTCGTCACGCAAAAGCCGGCCGGCACGCGGATGTCGGCGATCCGCGAAAGTTCTCCCAGGTTCGCGCCCTTGCCGCCAACGACCGCGACCTGCCTCCGGTCGATCTCCTGGAAGCCCAACACGTAGCGGCTCATCCGCTCACCTCCCGCCCGCGCACGGGCGCCCCTGCATGCCTGACGGCGAGAAGGGTGCGCGTCAAGTTGTTGCGGCACGGTCGCGGGGCGGGGGGGGGGGGGGGGGGGCGGCGCGGGGCCGCGCCCCGCGCCCGGGGCGCGGGGGGAGGGGGGGTGGGGGGGGGGGGGGCGGGGGGGGGCCGGCGCAGGTGGAGGTGGCGGCGGCGGCGAGGCGGTCGAGGGCGGCGGCGTCGCCGCAGAAGCCGCCGCAGGGGACGCAGGCGTG
>JAICJJ010000467.1 GCA_025928535.1 Thermomicrobiales bacterium | reverse complement strand
TTCCGGTTTATGAAGGCGAACTCGACCGGATCGTCGGCATCGTCACCGCCAAGGATCTCTGGACGCGGACGGTGCGCGGCGAACCCGAATTGGTGCGCGACGTCGTGCGGCGGCCAATGATCGTGCCCGAAAGCCTGCCGGCGCTGGCGGCGCTCGATCGCTTTCGCACCACCGGCGAGGAAATCGCCATCGTCGTCGATGAGTATGGCGGCGTGCAGGGGCTGCTGACGCTGCACGATCTGCTGGAGGCGATCGTCGGCGATCTCGAGCCAGACGGAAGCGACGACGAGCAGGAAGCGGTCCGCCGGCCGGACGGCTCCTGGCTGCTCGACGGCGCGTTGCCGGCGCACGACGTGCGCGAGTTGCTCGATTTGCCCTCGCTGCCGGGCGAAGCGGCCGGCGAATTCGAAACGCTCGGCGGCTTCATCATGGCGCAACTGGGCCACATCCCGAAAACGTCCGACACCGTCAGTTGGGGCGGCTGGCGCTTCGAAGTCGTCGACATGGATCGCCGCCGGGTCGACCGCGTGCTGGCGGAGCCGTCCGGCGCCGAAGACGATCACGGCGGGTAGGGGCGCCCGTCAGCGGTTGGCGGCGCCGAGGCGGCGAGCGAGACGGCTCTGGAAGACGACGACGATCAGCAGGAAGGCGCCGCGGATCACGTTTTCCCAGAACGGGTTCAATTCGAAGGCGCCTTTGCCCCGTTCGAAATTGAGCGCGTTGAAGATCAACCCCAGCAGCAGCACGCCGACGAGGGTGCTGCCGACGGAGCCGACACCGCCCGTCAGCAGTGTGCCGCCGACGACCACCGCCGCGATCGCGGAGAGTTCCCAGCCGACTGCGCTCGTCGGCGATCCGGAAAAAGACAACGTCGCCAGAAACGCGCCGGCCAAGCCTGCCAGCGCGCCACTCATGGCGTAGACGACGATCGTCGTCCGCGCGATCGGGATGCCGGCGAGGCGCGCCGCTTCTTCGTTGCCGCCGATCGCCAGCACATGGCGACCGAAGCGGGTGAAGTTGAGCAGCAGCGAGCCAAGGATGTAGAGAACGGCGACGACGATCACCGGAACCGGCGCCGGGCCGACGTGGGTCATGCCGAGTTGGGGAAAGCCCGCCTTGAAATCGACCATCACCGGCGCGTTGTTGGAGAGCACGAGCGCCATGCCGCGCGCCCCGAGCAGGGTGGCGAGCGTGACGACAAACGGCTGCAAGGCGAAGCGGGCGATCAACACGCCGTTGATCAGCCCCGTCGCCAGCCCGATCGCGACGGCGCCTGCGATCGGAATGAAGAGACCGTATGGACTCAAGAGGGCCGCGACGACGGCCGACATCGCAGCGACCGAGCCGACCGACAGATCGATGCCGCCTTCGATGATGACGAACGTCATGCCGAGGGCGATCAGCGCGTAATAGGTGTTGTTGATCAGAAACGCGTCGAAAATGTTGTAGGCGCTGTAGAAATTCGGGCCGTAGCGGATGGCGCCGAACGCCGCCAGCGCGATCAGCGCGATCAACGCGCCCTGACGCTGGAGCACGCTGACGGCGCGGCCTCCAGCGCGCACAGCCGCGTTGTCGTTCCGATCCGGAAAGGAAATCGTCGCCATGCGTCTGTCCTCGCCCGTCACGAACCCCGCTGCCGCTGGAGCAGCACCGCCACGACGATCGCGGCGGCGATGACCACGCGGGCGATGCCGTCCGGAATGTTGTGGGAAATCAACGTGAAGCGCAGCAACTGGATGATCAACGCCCCGACGAAGGTGCCGACGATGGTGGCCCGGCCGCCGGTCAGCGGGGTGCCGCCGACGGCGACGGCGGCGATGGCGTCGAGCTCCATGAATTGCCCGACCTGAGACGGATCGGACGACTGGTTGATCGCGGCGACGATCAAGCCGGCGAGGCCGGCCAGGATGCCGCTGATGACGTAGACGCTCAGCAGCACGCGTTTGACCGGCACGCCGGCGAGGCGCGCCGCCGCCTGATTGCCGCCGGTCGCCAGCATGTAGCGGCCGAACGTTGTCGAGCGCAAGACCCAGGCGGCGATGAGGACGATCGCCGCCATCAGGATGATCTGGACCCGAACGCCGAAGATGCTGCCCATGCCGAGCAATTCGAACGGCGCCACGACGGGAGAGGCGAGATTGCGAAACTCGATCAATTCGCCGTTGACGAGCACCTGGGCGATGCCCCGCCCCGCGAGATAGAGGACGAGGGTAGCGATGATCGGCTGCAAGCCGATCTCCGTCACCAGCGCGCCGTTGAACAAGCCGCATCCGGCGGTCGCCAGAATCGGAAGGCCGATCGCAAGGATCAAGCCGAGCCATACGGGCGCTCCGGCGAAGCGGAGCATCGCCAGCGGCGCCAACACCGCGGCGATCCCCATCAGGGAGCCGACCGACAGGTCGATGCCGCCGGTGGCGATGACGAATGTCATGCCGACCGCGACGATGACGATCGTCGCCACCTGCGTCATGTTGGCGTTGAACGCGCCGGCGGAGACGAAATTTTCGGTGAAGGCGATGTTGAACAGGATCAGCGCCAGCAAGACGAGCGGCGCGCTCGCTTCCCGCAGCGCCGTCCGCAGCCGATCCTCGCGCGCCTGGCCGGTAGTCGCGGCGCGGTCGCCGTCGGGCGTCTGGACATCGATCGGCGTCGAGGTCGCCATCGCGGGTCAGCCTTGCGCCCCGGTGACCGGCGTCTCGGCGTCGCCATGCGCCATGGCGCGCATGACCCGATCGGGCGTGCTCTCCGCGCGCGGCAGTTTGGCAACCGTCCGTCCTTCGCGCAGCACGACGACGCGATCCGCGCCTTCGGTGATTTCTTCGATTTCGGACGAAATCATCAGCACGCCGAGGCCGCGGTCGGCCAATTCGTCGATCAGCGACTGAATCTCCGCCTTGGCGCCAACGTCGATGCCGCGCGTCGGTTCGTCGAGCAGCAGCAATTTCGGATCGAG
>JAICJJ010000106.1 GCA_025928535.1 Thermomicrobiales bacterium | reverse complement strand
CCGTGCGCTTCGTGGCTAGCGGGCCCGGCCGCGCGCTCCGGCGGATGGCGAGTCCTCGCCTGGGAAAATCGACCTGAGGCGTCCGGCGAGCCGGGCGAAATCTCCCGCGACCGAAGAGCCGGGCGGACGCGGAACGTGATCGGGCGCGTCCGTTGACTCCTGCCTGCGCCGTAGCGGATCAAGCCACCTGACCGACGCAGACCAGGGCTCGTTGGCCCGCGCTCAGGGCCCCGATCAGCCCCGATCGTCATGCTGAGGCCGCAGCCGAAGCATCCCGCTTCATGGAAACGCGCGGTTGCGGCGCCGAGATCATTCCTTCGTCAGGATGACGATGGAGGCCGGTCGCCCGCTTCGCGGAGGAAGGCCAGGATCGCGCCAATGGTCGCCTCGGGGCGCTCCACCCACGGCCGGTGACCGACGCCGGGGAGGACGATCAGGCGCGCGCCAGGAATCCCGGCGGCCACCGCCTTGGCCTGGTCGAGCGGAACCGGAACATCGGCATCCCCGTGGATGACGAGCGTCGGCATGCGGATTTCGGCAAGCCGGCGCAGAACTTCGTCGTCTCCAGCCGCTGCCGCTTCCCGGCGCATCATTCCCGCCCAGGTGATCCGATTTCCGCGCTCCAGGTCGACGATCGCCGCCTCATCCGCCGCGCTCATCCGCGCTCGGTAGTCCCGGCCGAGGACGATTGGCAGCGACCGGCGCTGGCGCTCGACCGGATCGTCGAACCACCACGCGGCGGGCGGCGGCAGCGGCTCGCCGGCCCGGTGTTCCGACTCGCCGCCCACGCACGGGCTGACCAGCACGAGGCGGTCGAGCCGGACGGGCTGGTCGAGGGCCAGGCGCAGGGCGATGGCGCTCCCCATCGAGTGAGCGACGACACACGTTCGGTCGATGCCGAGCGCATCGAGGAGCGCGGCCGCATCCCCAGCCAGGTCCTCGAGTCCGTAGTACGCCGTCTCCGGCTCGCTCTCGCCCGCGTCGCGGTTGTCCATGGCCACGACGCGAAAGCGAGACGCGAGGGCCTCGACCAGCCAGATGAGGCAGCCCCGCCGGTATCCGCCGAGTCCGGGGATCAGGAGGATCGGGGGACCGGTTCCCGACTCGTCGTAAAAGATGCGCCGTCCGGTCGCGGTTCGCATGTGGCTCATTCCGGACGTCGCCTTCCGCGTGATGGTCGCCTTGTCTGCCTCGGAAGAGTCTATCAACCTCTGGAGTTGACGCCGCGGTCACTTGGAGAACCCTGTGAAGCGTCTCGGGCCGTTGCGGACATATCCGGGCTGTCTTGTTCGCCGGCTGCATACGCGGCCGCGACCGCCGCGCGAAGTTCGTCCAGCATCGGCGCGAATTCAGTTTCGTCGATTTCGCGGGCAAACGAGGCCATCGGCAGGTCGGGTCGCCGGGCGAGATATTCTCGCGACTGGAGCCAGGTTTCGAGGATATCGCACTGCTTGACCCAGCGGGCTTCCGGCGTCGCGCGGTCGGCTGCTTCCCGCCAGCGCGCTTCGACGAGCGCCCGCGTCTCGGCGGGCAATCCGGCCGTCATCTCCTGGATGGCTCGCGCTTCGTCGGTTCGTTTGGCCGCGTCGCGCCTCGGGTCGCGGCGGTGACGCTGGTCGAGGAAGGCGCGGCGGGCATCGACCGCGTCCGGGCCGGGGAGAGCGGCGGGGTCGTACGGCGGGATGTCGCCGGCCAACGCTTCGGCGAGATCGTGCACGATCGCCAACTGCAGCACGCGGTCGGGATCGATCGTTTCCCCCCGCCGCGCCGCCGCGTCCGCCGTCAGCCAGGCGAGCATCGCCACGCGCAACGTGTGGTCGGCGACCGATTCGGTTTCCGCGTCCGGCACGCCGCGGTCGCGCCAGCCGGTGCGGCGCAGCGATTTCAACCGCCCGACGAGGGCGAGAAAGCGCGCCAGCCCGCATGCGCCGTCTGGTTCCCCATCTGTTTCGTTCATCGGCGCCGTGGCTCCTCTGCGATCGGTCCGATTATCGACCAGCCGAGCAAATGGCGGTGACGGAAGGTTGGCGACATTCGTCGGCAGCTGACGGGTGATACAAACGCTTCCTTCCATAGTTGATAGATAGACAGATGTTCGAATGGCAAAGATCGAAATCGACTGTCGATGGTGGCGTTCGTTCATGCTTTATTCCGACGGCGTGATGGGGCACAATGGGCGCGATCGTCCGGCGGGATGGAAACGGACGCGCCATGCGGCGCTCCGTTGGGGGAACGGTGCGAGGACGAATTGCGCTCCTGAAGCGAATCGGAGCCGTCTGCTGGCCCTGTCTCGTCGCGCTGATGCTGGCGACCGGCGGCTTGACCGGCGCGCTCGCGGCCGATCCCAAACGACCGGGTCCGAAGCCGGACGCCACCGCCGTCGCCCAGTCGTCCGGCAATGGCCAGATGGTGCAGCAGGATCGGGATGGCGATTACATTCCCGATTTCCTCGACAACTGTCCCGACGTGCAAAATCCGGATCAGGCCGATTCCAACGGCGACGGCGTCGGCGACGCCTGCACCCCGCAGCAGACGTCGCCTCAGCCGACTGCGGAGCCGGACGCCGACAGCGACGGCATTCCCGACGCCGTCGACAATTGTCCCGGCTATCCCAACCCCGACCAGGCTGACGCCGATGGGGACGGCTACGGCGACGTCTGCGACGGCACGCCGCAGGGGCCGGGGTCGTCTCCGCCGGACCCCGCGCCAAGCGACAACGGATCGGGAGATTCTTCGGGCGACAAGAGCGGCGGGCGCGCCGCCGACACCAATCAGAGCGTCTACGAGGCGCCCGAACCGACGAAGGTGTCGTACAACGTCGAGAAGCGCACGCTCGAACAGCCGATCATCGAAACGAGCGGACAGCAATCGGACAGCAATGGCGGTGGCGGCGGCAATGGCGGAGCCAACGGCAACCGCAATGGCGACGGCGGGGGCCAGGGCGGGGATCCGCCGACGCCGGCGGCCGACAACGGCGACGGGATGGGCGGCAGCGGCAACGGCCGGCCGCGCAAGAACACGTCGCTGGTCGATGATTTGCCGGCCGAACCGCCGCCGACCCCGAAGAAGTCGATGGGCCCGCCGTCCGCGGCAGACCGGACGCCGAACCTGACGCTCGTCGCCCGCATCGACGCCGGCGACGTGCCCGACGCGCCGACGGCCGATGCGACCGCAGCGGCCACCGGCAAGAAGCAGGGCGCGGGCAAGAAGAAGCAGGCATCCGGGCAAGATGCGTCGGCGGGGTCAGGCGGCAAGGCGAAAAAGCAGGGTAACGCCCCGGATGCCGCCGCGACGCCGGCCGCCGATCAACCGACGCCGGATGCCGGCTCGAACAAGGGCAAGCGCAAACAGAAGACGAGCCAGCCGGCCGATCGCGAAACGGGCGATTCGATGCCGGCGCCGGTGGCCGGCCCGGCGATCGGCGGAGGCGTCACGCCAACGCCCGCGGTCGCCGATGCGCCAGACACCGCTGGGTTCCTGTCCGATCCGGCGCTTTTCGCGAAACGGGCGCAGCAAAAGGTCGAAACTGGCGACGCCGGTCAGGGCGGCGACGCGTCGTGGGCGCGCGACGAGTATTACCAGGGCGGCACCTTCCAGCGGGTGGTCGGCAATCTCGACATCGCCGGAACAGACAACGACAAGATTTACATGACGCAGCGGATTGGAGTCGATCGCGGCTCGCCCGGCGCGTTCATCTACGACATCCCGGTGCCGCACAACGGGCGCTATCTCGTCCGGCTCTATTTCGCCGAATTGATCTGGGGCGCCTCGCCCGACCATCCCGACGGCGCGGGGGAGCGCGTCTTCAGCGTCTCCGCCGAAGGGAAGACCGAACTGGCCGATTACGACATCTTTTCCGAGGTCGGACCGCTGACCGCCGCCGTCAAGCAATTCACCGTCGATGTCAATGACGGTTCGCTGACCTTGCGCTTCTGGGGCAGCAAGGACCAGCCGGTCGTCTCCGGCATCGAAGTCTACGAAGCGCCGCAAACGTCGAACGGCGGCAAGAATGCGACCGAGGCGCCCGCCGCTCCCGTCGCCGATCTCGATCGCCGCTCGCCGTTGCAACGGCTGGCCCGGCCGGCGCGCCTCGTCTGAGGCGACGACGCGAGACGGCCGCTCGGCGGTTTGCTCGGACACTGGCGCATCGATCAATCCGTTCCCTTTTCGCAGTTGGACCGGGGAGGGCGCTGTGATGGACGACCGAGTCAAATTGGCTGTTGCGAGTCATCTTTTCTTGTTGCGCGATGGAATGGTCCTGCTGAGCCGACGTTTCAACACGGGGTATGAAGACGGCAAGTACAGCGTGATCGCCGGTCACCTCGAAGCCGGCGAAGAGGTCAAGGTCGCGGCGATTCGCGAAGCCGGCGAAGAAGCCGGGATACACATTTCACCCGAAGATCTCGATGTGGTCGGCGTGATGCACAGGAAATCCGACGACGAACGAATCGACTTTTTTCTGACAACTCGTTCGTGGCTCGGTGAGATAAGGAATCTGGAGCCGCACAAGTGCGACGAATTGTCATGGTTTGCGCTGGATCACCTTCCGGCGAACATGGTCCCGTATGTCCGGCGCGGCTTGGAAAACTATAGCGTGGGCCGATGGTTCGACAGCTTCGGATGGAGATAAGCGTCCTGTGGCTCGCCATGCCGATTTTCGCCTGAAGATCGCCGAGTTGATCTCCAGCGAGCGGCAGCGAGTCCAATGCGTGAAGTCGAGCAGCCCGGTAGAACGCAAGGTGTCGTGGTATAACGGCGACCGTGGCGCCTCGCCGCGGCACCCAAGGAGTTTCGTTTCGTGCCCGATCCTCGTCTTGCCCTCTGGGCCCGCACCCTGGTCAACTATTCGGTGACCAACGGCGTCAAGCCGGGCGATCGGGTCGCCATCGGCGGTGGGGTGGCGGCCGAGCCGTTGCTGCGGGCGATTTACCGGGAAACGATCGCCGCCGGCGGCTTTCCCGTGCTTGCGCCATCGTTTCCCGGCCTCGTCGCCGACTTGCTCGAGACTGGCAACGACGAGCAGATCCAGTTCATTTCGCCGGTCGACGAATTCGCGCGCGAGCAGGCCGACGTGCTGATCCACGTCATGGCCGAAACCAACACCAAGGCGCTCTCCGCGGTCGATCCGGCGCGGCAATCGCTCCTCGCCAAAGCGCGTGGTCGGTTGATGGAAGCGACGATGCGGCGCGAGGCCACGGGCGAACTGCGTTGGACGCTGACGCTCTACCCGACCGATGCCTACGCCCAGGACGCCGACATGTCGACGCCCGATTTCACCGAATTCGTCTACGCCGCTTGCAAACTCGACACGCCCGACCCGGCGGCCGCGTGGCGCGCGCAGGCGGCGGAACAGCAGCGCCTGATCGACTGGCTGGACGGCAAAAGCGAAATTCACTTGCGCGGTCCGGAGACCGACCTGCGACTCTCCGTCGCGGGGCGGACCTGGGTCAACGCCGACGGCACGAAGAATTTTCCCGACGGCGAAATCTTCACCGGGCCGGTCGAAGATTCGGCTGAGGGGCATGTTCGGTTTTCGTTTCCGGTCGTGACGCAGGGACGCGAAATCGACGACATCCGGCTGCGGTTCGAAGGTGGCCGGGTGGTCGACGCCAGCGCGTCGAAAAACGAAGCGTTCCTGATCCAGACGCTTGACACCGATCCGGGCGCCCGAGTGCTGGGCGAATTCGCGTTCGGCACGAATTTCGCCATTCAACGGTTCAGCAAGAACATCCTTTTCGACGAAAAGATCGGCGGCACGGTGCATATGGCGGTCGGCAGCGGCTACCTGGAAACGGGCAATCGCAACGCTTCGGCCGTGCACTGGGACATGATCTGCGATCTGCGCGATGGCGGGTCGGTCGAAGTCGATGGTCAGCCTTTCTTGCAAAATGGCCGGTTCCTCGTCTAGCGGCGGCCCGGACGCCGCATGAGCCGAAACGAACGGCCGAAGCGTGAACCGGGAGCGGCGTTCTGGCGCGGGTTGGCCCAGGCGGCGATCGTCTCGCTGGCGGCGTTGGCGATCATCGTTTTGCTCTGGCTGATCGCGCGCCACGCGCCGAGCGCCGGCGGCGTGCCGCTGGCGACCGTGGCGCCGACGCCGATCTTGCCGACCATCCGCTTCGAACTGACCGCGTTTCCCACCGCGCCGCCGGTTCCGCGCCAGCCGACTCCGACGCCCGGCCCGGCCATCTCGGTCGCGACCGCGCCCCAGGGCTGATTCCCGGTCGAGTCACCTGTCGTTCGGCCCGTCGCTCGTCCAGACGTGCCGCTCCGCCACGAAGAGTTCGGCCATACCGTCGCAAAGACTGGCGGCGGCTTGCAGGCTGTCGCGTAGATCGCCGAGCACGATGTCGTCCGGCCGCGTCGTCGCCGAGGCGAGGAGATGCGACGCGGCGGCGGTTCCGGCGCGCCGCAAATAGGCGGAAGCGCGCATGAGGCCGACCAATTCATGCGGCGTCGGCGTGGGCAGCGCGACGCCGAAGAGGGGGCGGGTCGAGGGCATGGTCAGGCTCCATTCGCGCGCCAACCGGACCGATCGAGGCTGGCCGGCGAGTGGGCGTGGCTGCGACGCTCCTTCCTCCCGGATGCGGGTAGATCATATGTTCGTATTTGGGCGATGTCAATGACGGGTCGAGGAGTCGAGGAGTCGAGGAGTCGAGACGAGAGGGGCCGCTCCCGCCAGATCGTCATCCTGAGTGGTCATGCCGCGTGCGGCGCCACCACGGCATGAACAACGGAGTTTTTCACGGCAGCGAAGTCGAACGATCCCGTCGCTCCTCAATACAAACAACGAGATGCTTCGCTGCGGCTCAGCATGACGGGCGGGGGAGGCGCCCCTCTCTCCTCGACTTCTCGACTCCTCGACTTCTCGACTTCGGAATCACGGCTGCCGCAAGCGGGGATCGACGATCGGCTCGAGGGCGAGGGCGAGCAGCATGAAGGCGAGCGCGGTGACGACGATCAGGATGCCGGGCGGCAAGATCCACCACCAGTAGCCGATGTAGAGCGCGCCGGTGCTGAACCCGGCTTCGAGCATCTGGCCCCAGGTCGGAATCGACGGATCGCCCAGCCCGAGAAACGACAGCGACGCTTCGGCCAGGATCGCGCCCGGCGCGAAAAAGATCATCTGGGCAACGATGAAGGGCGCCACCTGCGGAAAGATGTGGCGGCGCATGATCCGGCCGCGCGAGGCGCCGAGGGCGCGCGCCGCTTCGACCAGTTGGCCCGAGCGGAGTTGCAACACCATCGAGCGGACGAGAATCGTCAGGCCCGGCCAGGAAAAGGCGACCAGGATCAGGATGATCAGCCAGAGATGGCGGCCGAGGACGCTGACGAGAAAGATCAGCAGCGGCAGCACCGGCACGTTCGAGACGATGTCGGAGGCGCGCTGGATGACGGTGTCGAGCGCGCCGCCGGCGTAGCCGCTGAGGATGCCGAGCGATGCGCCGATGACGGTCGAAAGGAGCGCGGCCAGCGTCGCGATCAAAAGGCCGATCGGGAAGCCGTAGAGAAGGCCTTGCCAGATGTCGCGGCCGAGGCCATCGGTGCCCATGACGCCGTAGACGGTGCCCCCCATGACGACGGTCATCGGCGCGAACGCGTCGGCTTTGTCGGCGACGACTGCTTGCACGCGCACCGCGTAGTCGCCCGGCAACGGTTCGATGGCGCCCGGGCCGTTGGGCGCCGGGCGGCCGAAGAGCGCCGCTTCGACGTTGTCGCTCAGGTCGGGCGGCGCCGGCGCGTTGGGATAGTGCTGACCGTACCACTGGGCGACGGCGCCGGCGACGGCCGGATCGTCCGCGAGCAAAATCCGGTCATGCACGTCGTAAAAGCGGCGGTAGGGGCTGGTTTCGTCGGGGCGGGGGCCGGCGATCGCTTCGCCGGCGAGACGGATTTCTCCCCCGT
>JAICJJ010000394.1 GCA_025928535.1 Thermomicrobiales bacterium | reverse complement strand
GATTTCTTCGATTTCGGACGAAATCATCAGCACGCCGAGGCCGCGGTCGGCCAATTCGTCGATCAGCGACTGAATCTCCGCCTTGGCGCCAACGTCGATGCCGCGCGTCGGTTCGTCGAGCAGCAGCAATTTCGGATCGAGACAGAGCCAGCGTGCGAGCAGCACCTTTTGCTGGTTGCCGCCGGAGAGTTCGCGAATCTTCTGGTCGGGGCCGGCCGTCTTGATGCCGAGCCGGGCGATGAAGCGGTCGACCACTGCTTGTTGCGCGTCGCGCCGGACGACGCCGTAGCGCGAGAGGACCGGCAGCGCCGCCAGCGTCAGATTTTCCCGGACCGACATCCAGGGGATGATGCCGTCGGCCTTGCGATCTTCGGCGCAGAGGCCGAATCCCCGCCGGATCGCATCGCGCGGCGAGCGAAACCGGGCCGGCTTGCCGGCCACGTCGACCTCGCCGCCGTCGATCGCGTCGGCGCCGAAGATCGCCCGCGCCAGTTCGCTTCGGCCCGAGCCAAGCAAGCCGGCCATACCGACGATTTCGCCGGCCCGGACCGAGACGCTGGCGTCTTCCAGCACCCGGCCCTGCGCGATGTGCCGGGCATCGACGAGTGTCGGACCGGCGGCCGCGGCGCGGCGTTCGCTGAAGCCGGTCGCGCCGGAGCGACGCACCTCGCCGACTTCCTTGCCGAGCATCTTCGCCACCAGTTCGACCTTGCCGACGCTCTCCATCGGCAGGTCGTCGACCGTCTTGCCGTCGCGCATGATCGTGACGCGATCGCAGACAGCGTAGAGTTCGTCGAGCCGGTGGGTGATGAAGATGACGGAGACCCCCTGCTCGCGCAACCCCCGGATGACGGTGAAGAGCGTCTCGGTTTCGCGATCGTCGAGCGACGACGTCGGCTCGTCCATGATCACGAGCCGGGCGTCGAACGAGACGGCGCGGGCGATGGCGACCATCTGCTGCAAGGCGATGTTCAACGTGCCGAGCGGCCGGCGGACGTCGACCAGGATGCCGAGGCGGTCGAGAATCCCCCGGGCGTCGCGGTGCATCCGTCCCCAGTCGACCAGACCCCAGCGGCGCGGTTCCCGCCCCATGAAGATGTTTTCGGCGACCGAGCGGTAGGGAACGAGATTGATTTCCTGATAGATGGTGCTGACGCCGGCAACCTGCGCTTCGTGGGGCGCATGGAAATCGACCGGCTGGCCAGCGAAGCGGATCATCCCGCGGTCGCGGCGGTCAGCGCCATTGAGGATTTTCATCAACGTGCTTTTGCCGGCGCCATTCTGGCCGACGACCGCATGCACTTCGCGCTGCCCGACCGTCAGCGACGCGCTATCGAGCGCGACGACGCCCGGAAACGTCTTGACGATTCCGTCCATCTGCAGGAGCGGTTCCGCGTTCGCGGCCGGCTCAGTCACCTGTTGGCCCTCGTGCATCGCTCGCGGACGTTTCCCGAAACGACGCGTCGCCCTCTGAAAGCGGCGAGGGGCGGCGATCGCCGCCCCTCGCCAACGCGCGACGCTCGCGACGGGCTAGAACTGCTTGCCCTGGAAATCCTTGGCGTTGCTGCTGTCGAAGAAGCGGTCTTCGACCTTGATCCAGGCCGGAAGCGCCTCGCCGTTGACATATTTGTCCATCGTGTCGAAGGCGATCGGGCCGAAGAAGGGACTCGATTCGACCGAAGCGCCGAGTTTGCCGGCGGCGATCGCGTCCATTGCCGCGTTTTCGCCGTCGATCGAAACGAGGATGACGTCCTTGCCCGGCGTCTTGCCGGCGTCTTCGAGCGCTGAGATCGCGCCGATCGCCATTTCGTCGTTGTGGGCGTAGACCGCGGTCACGTCCGGGTGGGATTGCAGCAACGTCTGCATCACCTTGCGGCCGGTGTCGCGGACGAAATCGCCGCTTTGCGAGGCGATGATCTGCATCCCCGTCTGCGGGCCACCCGCCGTCGGCGTGCCCTTGAACGTGCCTTTCAGGTAGTCGTCGAACCCCTGCTTGCGCAAGATGGCGGGATCGGCGCCGGTGGTTCCTTCGAGTTCGATGATCTTGGCGTTGCCGTTCATGGTCTTGGTCAGCCATTCGGCGGCGCGCCGGCCCTGATCGACGAAATCGGAGCCGATGAAGGTGACGTAATCTTCGCCCGGCTTGGCGATCGAATGATCGACGTCGCGATCGATCAGGATGACCGGAATGCCGGCGGCTTTCGCCTTGAGCACCGAGGGCGCCAAAGCCTGCGTCTCGCGCGGCGGGAAGATGAGGATGTCGACCTTCTGGGCGATCAGCGAATCGACGTCGGCGATCTGCTTGGCGGTGTCTTCGTTGGCGTTGGTTTCGACGAGGGTGTAGCCGCGCTTCTTGGCTTCGTCCTGCATGCTCTTCGATTCGCCAAGCCGCCAGGGATTCGTCAAGCCGGTCTGGGCGAAGCCGACGGTGTAAGTGTCTTTCTTGGCCAGCGGCGGAGGAGCGGCGTAGACCGTGCCGGCAAAGGCGCGGCCGGCGACGAGAACGCCCGCACCGGCGGCGGACAACTGGAGCACCAATCGGCGATTCAGGAGGCGATCCATCCGCGGGTCTCCTTCTCGTGCGGCCGGCGGCGCCTCCGATGGCTCCCCGGCGCTCTTGACGTCCGACATTGGACGTTCAGCGCTCGCCTTCGAGGTCATGCGGACCCGCAATGATCCACTGACACGGAAGCGAAGCGACGCTGCGATTGTAGCGTTCGGTCAAAGCGCGTCAAGCGGGCGATAATGGCCCCGCCCCCGGCGGCGGCCCAGTGGACTCCCCGCCCTTGCAAGGGGCGAGGGCTTGGGGGCGGGGGAACGCCGTGACAGGAGGGGGCGTGAGCGGGTGCGCATAACTGACATATCAACGCTGAAATTGCGCTACGTTCCGCCGACGCCGATGGCGGACGCGATCCACTACATACCGGAGCGGACGGCGTTGCTGGTGCAGATCGCGACGGATGAGGGACAGGTCGGCCTCGGCGAATGCGCCGCCTATGGCGGGTCGCTCGACAGCCTCGAAGCGGTCGTCCGCGACGATCTGACGCCGTCGCTGCTCGGCGAAGACCCGTTCCGGATCGAACGGCTCTGGAGCCAGATGGCGCATCGCTCGCATCAACGCGGGCAACGCGGCATGTTGCTGATGGCGATCAGCGGCGTCGACATCGCCCTCTGGGACATCGTCGGCCAGGCGACGCGGACGCCGCTCTACCGCCTCCTCGGCGGCTATCGCGACACGCTCGACGCCTACGCTTCGGCCGGGTTCTACGCTCGCGACAAGGGGCCGGCGGAACTGGCGGAAGAAGTCGGCGGCTACGCGGCGCGCGGCCTCCGAACCGTCAAGATCAAGGTCGGCCGCAATCCTGAGGCGATGCTCAACCCGCTGCCCGCCATGTGGGCGAGCGACTACGCGACCGCGTCGCTGGACGACGATGTCGAACGGGTGCGGACGGCGCGGCGGGCGATTGGACCGACGACACGGCTGGCGATCGACGCCAACAACGCCTGGACGCCGCCGGTCGCGCTCCAGTTCATGCGGCGGGTGGCAGACCAAACTATTGCCTGGCTGGAAGAACCGGTCGCGACCGGCGATCTGGGCGGCAGCGCCGAGGTGGCCGCCGCGCTCGACGTGCCGGTGGCGGGCTACGAAACGGAAACGGGGCTGGCAGGTTTTC
>JAICJJ010000037.1 GCA_025928535.1 Thermomicrobiales bacterium | reverse complement strand
CCGGTCGAGCCCGAGGATGAGGCGCACCATTTCCTGCATCTGCCCCTTGTCCGCCTTGCCGTAGCCGACGACCGCCTGCTTCACCTCGGCCGGCGTGTATTCGGCTACCGGCAGACCTGAGCGCGCGGCCGCCAGCAAGACGACGCCCCGCGCCTGCCCGACCGTCATCGCATTCGTCACGTTGCGGGCGAAAAAGAGTTGCTCGACCGCCAGCACCGTCGGCGCGTGCTCGGCGATGACGGCGATCAACCCATCGTAGAGGGCGCTCAACCGATCGGGCATCGGCGCGCCGGCCGGCGTTTCGATGACGCCGAATTCAAGCGCCATCGGCGGCTCGCCGGCGCGGACGATGCCGAAGCCAAGCCGCGCCGTTCCCGGATCGACGCCGAGGGTGATCATGCCGAACCGCCGATCCGGCTAGACCTGCGCCAGCACCTCGTCCGAGATATCGACGTTGGTGAAGACTTCCTGCACGTCGTCGAGATCTTCGAGTTTTTCGACGAGCCGAACCACCTTCACCGCGATATCCGCCTCCGGCTCGAGCACCGTTTTCGGCCGCATCGCCAACTGCGCTTCGTCGGCCGCGTAGCCCGCCGCCGCCAGCGATTCCTGCACCTTGTGGAGGTCTTCCGTCGCCGTGTAGACGGTCACGTAGCGATCGTCGATCGTGACATCGGCCGCGCCCGCGTCGATCGCGACCAGCGCGATTTCGTCCGGATCCGCGTCAGCCGCTTCCAGGCCGAGTTGTCCGACGTGATCGAACATCCAGCCGACGCTGCCATTTTCACCGAGCGTTCCGCCGCTGCGCGTCAGCACGGCGCGCACTTCGCTGACGGTGCGGTTGCGATTGTCGGTCATCGCATGAATCATCAACGCCGCGCCGCCCGGCCCGTAGCCTTCGTAGTAGACCTCGTCATAGTTGTCGCCGGCGCCGGTGCCGGCCGCCTTGGCGATCGCTCGCTCGATATTGTCTTTCGGCATGTTTGCCGCGCGCGCGCGTTCGACCGCCAGCCGCAGCCGCGTGTTGGCGTCCGGGTCGGGCAAGCCCGCCCGCGCCGCGACCGCGATTTCGCGCGCGATCTTGGTGAACAACTGGCCGCGCTTGGCGTCAGCCGCTCCCTTTTGCCGCTTGATCGTCGACCATTTGGAATGTCCGGACATCGCTGACTCCGCTTACCCTGGCGGTCCGTCCGGGGGCGTCGCCCGCCGAACCGAGCAATCCTTTACTTCAATTCGGCCGCGAGTATAGCATCAAGGCTCGATTGCACCCCCTTGAAATATGGGCAAACCTCGTCTAGACTCGTGTCAGCTTCAATCCCGTGCCGCGAGACGGTTCAACGAGAGAGGCCCCGCAGGGTTATGCCAGCCCGCACTGGTCGGTATCCACCGCACATTCTACTCGTGTAAAGCCATCCCACCGCGCGCCGCGGCGGGTTTTTGTTTGTCGTCGCGCAACCCGACTCCCTCCCACGTCGAAGCCCACGGCTGCGCTCTCGCGTGAAGGTGGTGTAGCGGTCCATGGTTACGAGCCTGATCTCCCGAGGCAAGGACCAGGGGTATATCCTCGCCGACGACATCATCGCGGCGTTTCCCAACATCGAAGAGCAGGTCGATCGCCTCGACGAGTTCTATTCGTCGCTGGTCGCCGAAGGCATCGAGGTGCTCGAGCAGGCTCCGGCCGCGCCGCCCCCGATCGACGAGCCCGTGCGCGAGCATCGCGTCGATCACCCTCCGGTGGAACGCGGGCTGGAGCGCCAGATCGCGGCCGAAGACCTCTCCTCCGGCGTCGGCGATTCGGTCCGTCTCTATTTGCAGGAGATCGGCGAGACCGACCTGCTGACGATGGCGGAAGAGGTCTGGCTGGCGAAGCGGATGGAGCGCGGAAAGCTCGCCGAAGCCCACCTCGTCGAAATTGGGCTGGCGGCCGAAATGCGCGTCACCTACGAAGCGGACCGCCTCGACGGCGAAGCCGCCCGCGCCCATCTGATTCAGGCCAACTTGCGGCTGGTCGTATCCGTCGCCAAAAAGTATGTCGGCCGCGGGCTTTCCTTCCTCGATCTGATTCAGGAAGGAAACATCGGCTTGATGAAGGCGACCGACAAGTTCGACTACACCCGTGGGTTCAAATTCAGCACCTACGCCACCTGGTGGATCCGGCAAGCGATCACCCGCGCGATCTCGGATCAAAGCCGGACGATTCGTCTGCCGGTCCACGTCGGCGAAACGATCAATCGGGTGAAAAAGACCGGCCACCGCCTCCAGCAGATTCTCGAACGCGAGCCGACGCAGGAAGAAATCGCGCGGGCGATGGACGTGCCGGACGACAAGGTGCGGCAGGTGCTCGACGTCTCGCGCCATCCGATTTCGCTCGAAGCGCCGGTCGGGCAAGATGGCGACGCCTTCCTCGGCGACTTCATCGAAGACGAGACGATGCCGCAGCCGATCGAACTGGCGTCGCAGGAACTCCTCAAGTCGCAAATTTCCGACGCCTTGAGCAAATTGACCGAGCGGGAGCGCAAGATCATCGTCTTGCGGTTCGGGCTCGAAGACGGCCGCTTCCGCACCCTCGAAG
Organism: Thermomicrobiales bacterium; assembly: GCA_025928535.1. GTDB lineage: Bacteria > Chloroflexota > Chloroflexia > Thermomicrobiales > UBA6265 > JAICJJ01. The sequence continues at coordinate 8,729 of JAICJJ010000037.1, read as the reverse complement.
AAGTCGGCCGCGAGTTCGGCATCACCCGCGAGCGCATCCGCCAGATCGAGGCGAAAGCGCTCCGCAAGTTGCGCCATCCAAGTTACAGCCGAAATCTTCGGGGGTATCTCGAATAGGCGGAGTGCGTTTGGTCATTGGGCGGACGCGCGAAGACCGGGTCCGCCCAATGACGACGAGAATGGAGGCGGCGCAAAATCATTGGAGGATCTCGGATATTGCGCCTTTCCCGTCCGGCGCTAAAGACGCCGGGCTCAGCCAATAACCCGGCTAAAGCCGGCTATTATTACCGTCTGAATCGCGAGTTCTTCCGAAATCATTCCGCGAAACGCACATCAATAAATCGCGGCTCTTGAATATGTCCCGAACCAAATCATCAAGCCGGCTTCAGCCGGGTTATCGGCGGTAGCCCGGCGTCTTTAGCGCCGGGCGACGAAGTCACGCGACGCGGATTGGCAACGTTCGCTGCAACAGAATCGTAGATCCGCCACAAATCGGCTCGCATCTTTACTCAAATAACCGCGAAAAGATCAGCGAAACATTGTGTCCGCCGAACCCCATCGAATTGCTCATCACATGATCGATCCGCGCGGATCGGCCCTCGTTTGGAATGTAGTCGAGATCGCAATCGGGATCGGGAACCTGCTGGTTGATCGTCGGCGGCAAGAAGCCGTCGCGCAGCGCGAGAAGCCCGATACCCGCTTCGAGCGCCCCGGCCGCGCCGAGCAAATGGCCGGTCATCGACTTCGTCGAACTGATCGCTGTCCGCCAGGCGGCTTCGCCGAACGCGCGTTTCATCGCCTCTGTTTCGAGTTTTTCGTTCAACTGCGTCGAGGTGCCGTGGGCATTGATGTAGCCGATCCGCTCCGGCTCCAGTCCCGCGCTGGCCAACGCCAATTCCATCGCGGCCGCAGCCCCGGCGCCGCCCGGAGCCGGCTGCACCATGTGATTTGCGTCGTCGGTGGTCGCGTAGCCGGTCAATTCGGCGATGATCGGCGCGTCGCGACGCAGCGCGTGGGGCAACGACTCCAGGACAAGCATCGCGCCGCCTTCGCCCATCACGAATCCGTCCCGCTCGGCGTCGAACGGTCGGCTGGCCGCAATTGGATCGTCATTGCGCGTCGATAGCGCGCCCATCGCGTTGAAGCCGGCGACGCTCAAGCGCGCCAGCGGCGCTTCTGCCCCGCCGGCGAGCATCACGTCGGCCCAACCGCGGCGGATCATCTCGGCCGCTTCGCCCAACGCATGCGCCGAGGCGGCGCAGGCCGACGTCGGACTGAAATTCGGGCCTTTCGCTCCGGTCGTGATCGCGACCGTGCCCGACGCCATGTTCGGGAGAAACATCGGCACGAAAAATGGACTGATGCGCGATGGTCCCGACGTGAAGAGCGTTTGCGCGCCGTTCTCGATCGTTTCAATGCCGCCCATCCCCGTGCCGACGAGCACCCCGACCCGATCAGCGTTCGCCGCGTCGATGGTGAAACCGGCGTGGGCGAGCGATTCGAGCGCGGCCGCCACCGCGAACTGCGTGTAGCGGTCCACCCGGCGCGCGTCTTTCCGCCCCATGATCGCGGTCGGATCGAAATCGGTCACCTCGCCGGCGAACGTCGTCGCCAGGCCGGCGGTGTCAATGCGGGTCATCGGCGCGACGCCGGATCGCCCGTTCCGGATGGCGTCCCAGGTCGCTTCCCGGGTCGCGCCGACCGGACTAACGATGCCGACGCCGGTCACCACGACCCGTTGTTCCGGCCTGAGCGCCATGTCGTGCGTTCCTCCAAAACTGCGGTTCCATGCGCCGATCATCGTACCCTCGCGGGCCGTCCGGCGGCGAACCGGCGCTCGCAACGTTGTCGCGGCGCGTTGCGGGATGCTACGCTCCAGGCCCGGCCGATCCTGCGGTGTTCGTGATGTTTTACGCGGTCTTGAGCCAACAGAAACGAGTCGGGAGCCCCAAACCGCGCGGTGCGCCGCGCGAATGCGGGGCGCCCACCTGCGAAAGCAGGTTCAAGGCTCCGTTGCACACGGCACAGGCGGGATCGGTCGATCCCCAACGATTTCCGAAGGAGCCCGCGGTCGATATGCGAGGCGCGTCGTGATCCTCGTCGTTCTCGGGCCGGACGCCGCGCTGGCGCGCCGGCAGGCCGCCCTGCGCGCCGACGACCATGACCCGGGCGGCGACAACACCACGCGGCTCGATGGGCGCGAGGCGAACGTGGCGCAACTCGCCGCGATGGTCGGCAGCGCCGGATTTTTCGGCCGCCGCGCGATCGTGGTCGACGGCCTCCTCGCCCGCGCGGGCCGCGGCGCGAGCGACGACGGCGAAACGGACCGGCCGCAACCACGTGGCAAGGCGGCGATCGATCTCGGCCCGCTCTTCGCCGCGGTCGCGCCGGACAATTTGCTCCTCCTGCTCGAGCCGACGCTTGGCGCCGTGCCGGCCGCGATCAGGAAGGCGTTGCCGCCCCATGCCGAGGTGATCGGCTCCGAGCCGCCGCGCGGCGCCGCTTTGCTCAGCGCGATCGCAACGATGGCGAAAGACGCCGGCGGCGACATCGAGCGGCCGGCGGCCGAACTGTTGGCCGATTCGCTGTTTCCCCAGACATGGCGCGCCAAACCGAACAATCCACGCTACGACCGGCCGCCCGACATGGAGCGGCTCCGCAACGAAATCGACAAACTGGTGCTCGCCGCCTATCCCGATCCGGTCGCCGTCCGGCACGTCGCGACGATGACGCTCGACCTGCCTGAGGACCATTTGTTCGCCTTCATCGACGCCGCCGCCAATGGCGATCTCGACCGCGCCGTCGGCGACCTCGACAACCTGCTCGCGGCAGGCGAAGAACCGGCGAAACTCGCCGCCCAAATACAGGGTCAGGTCGAACTGGCGACAATCGCCGCGTTCGCCGGATCGCGCCGTCCCGAGGACATCGGCCGCGACCTCGGGCTGCCCAATCCGCAGCGGATGGCAAGCGTCGTCCGGAGTCGCCGCCCAAACTCCGATCCGGTCGCCAAACTGACGGCCGCGCTCGCCAACGACCGCGCCCTCAAACGCGGCCGACTCCGACAGCCGGACGACGCCTTGTTCGACCTGATCGCTCGCCTCGCCGCGGCGCGGACACGACGAACCGGCGGGCGCTGAGGCCTCGCCGGCTCCCCATCTGCTTTGACGCCACGAACGACGCCGCGTCAGGCGCTGGCCTGCGCGACCAGGGCGTTGTACTTCGCCATCAACCGCGACTTGCGCCGCGCGGCGTTGTTCTTGTGGATGACGCCTTTGTTCGCGACCGAATCGAGTTTCCGAATGGCGGCCAGCACCTGCGCGGCCGCGTCGGCCTGATCCGCGCCGGCGATCGCGACTTCCGCCTTCTTGACGTAGGTGCGGGCCTGGGTCCGCAGCGGCTTGTTGCGCATCCGGCGGCGCTCCGCGACGCGGATGCGCTTTTCCGCCGATTTCGAGTTCGCCAAAATGATCCATCCTTCGCTTGCAGGCGCAATTCGGCACAAGAGAAATCGCGCCGGCTCTGCGACGCTCGACAGATGGTACCAGACGAACCCGAGCCACTCAAGCCGATCTTGCGCGGTTCACGCCACCACGCCATCGCGCGAATCAAGGCGCCAGCGAGGCAAGCCCCGCCGGGCGTGACTCTAATTCGGTCTTCATGTTCACCGACTACCAAGACTCCGGACGGCCCGGCGCCTTCGCGCCCACGCCGAGGGGAGGCTTCGACCGTCGGCGATCGTCGCTGGCGCGTCCGCGGAGCGTCCGGCGTCGCGGCGAGATGGCCCTGGGCCAAGCGAACGGAGTTGAGGCATGGAGAATCGCGGGTTTGACCAATTCGTGCAGCGCCTGGCCGACGGCGCGTCGCGGCGCGGAGCCGTCCGCCTGCTCACGACCGGCGCGGTCGCCGCTCTGACCGGCTTGACGCTTGATGAGGCGGCCGCCAAAGGCAACGGCAGCCAGGCGTCCGGCGGCAATGGCAACCAGGCCGCGGCCAATTCGAGCGGCCATCATCACTCAGGAAAATCGAAGAAACATCATCATGGGTCGAGCGGCGGAAAAGGAACTCACAGCGGTTCCAAGTCGCAAAGCGCCAACTCCACCGGCGCCGGCGCGAACTGCCTGCAACTTGGCGCAAAATGCAGCGACACGGATCACTGCTGCGGCCAAGGCCGCTATTGCGCGGCAACCTCGTCGGGGAAGCATGGTCAGCAGACGGTTTGCTGCAAGGCGAGCGGCATGGCGTGTTCGAGCAACGACGAATGCTGCGGCGTGGCCGGCGCCTGCAACAGCGGCTTCTGCGCTGCGGCATAGACTTCGGAATTGCCGCTGAGGGCGAATCCAGTCGACAAGGGTCGATCGCCCGCGAAATCGAAACGAGCCAAACCACGACCGCCGGTGTCTGCATCGCCAGACGCCGGCGGTCTGTTGGTCTCGCTCCCGTGGTGGACGAGCAAATCGTCGCGCGGGCGAGGTCTCGGGGCAGCCAGGCGACGCGGTGCGACAACCGGAAAGTCCACCGCACGCGTCGCGTCCAGCGAGCAGGCGCTCGCGCCGCCTCCCCCGGTCGCGATGCGGTAGAGTGCGCTCGCGAACGACGATGGGGCGAGGGACGGGCACGACGTGAGCGCCAACGAGCAACGCACCGCGCAGCGCGACGCCTGGCCCACCTGGCCCGCGCCGGGCGTGCCGGTCGCGGTCGAAGATTGGCGACGGCAAGCGCGGGAGGTCGCGGCGGCCAGCAACTCCCGACCGTCGCTCGTTCGCAGCGCCGCGGTGATCGCGATCGCCTTCGTCCTCAGCCGCGTCCTGGGTTTGCTGCGTGAGATCATCCTCGCCCGCCAGTTCGGCACGACGCCCGCGTACAGCGCCTACGTCTCGGCGTTCCGGATTCCCGATCTCCTCTTCCTGATCATCATGGCCGGCTCGTTCGGCTCGGCGTTCATCCCGGTCTTCGCCGGCCTGAAAGCACATGGGCGCGACCACGACGCCTGGCGGCTGGCGTCGGTGGTGCTCAATCTGGCGGCGGTCGCGCTCGCAGCCAGCGCCGCGCTCGCCTTCATCTTCGCCGGCCCGCTCGTCGCCTACGTGGTCGCCCCGGACACGACGCCGGAGATTCAGCAGATCGCCACCCGCTGCATGCGGATTCTGCTGCTGTCGCCGATCTTTCTCGGGCTCGGCATCGCCGCCAAAGGGATTCTGGAAGGGCAAGACCGCTTCACCCTCCCCGCCTTCGCTCCGGTCGTCTACAACGTCTGCACCATCCTCGGCGCGCTGCTCCTCGGGCCGAAGATCGGCGTCTACGGCGTCGCCATCGGCGTCGTCGCCGGCGCGGTCTGCCATATACTGATCCAGACGCCGGGCCTGATCCAGACGCGCATGCACTACACGCCGTCGCTCGATCTCCATGCCGAGGGAGTCGGACAGGTCGGTCGGCTGCTCGCGCCGCGCATCCTCGGCCAGGCGGCGTTCCAGATCAATTTCATCGTCGTCACGAATCTTGCCTGGCGCACCGGCGAGCAAAGCGTCTCCGCGCTCAACTACGCCTGGCAACTCCTGATGCTGCCGCACGGCGTGCTCGCGTTGTCGATTTCGACCGTGGTCTTTCCGACCATGTCGCGCCTCTACCAGAACGGCAATTTGCCCGGCTTGCGCGACACGTTCGGCCAAGCGTTGCGGCCGCTCCTCTTTCTCTCCGTCCCATCCGCGATCGGCCTCTACTTCTATCGCACCGCCATCATCCAGACCATCTTCCAGAGCGGCGCCTTTTCCGGCCAATCGACGCTCCTCGTGGCCGCGCCGCTCGCCTGGTTCGCCGTCGGCCTCGTCGCCTACGCCGCCGTCGAAGTCCTGACGCGCGCCTTTTACGCCATGCACGACACCTGGACGCCGGTCGTCGCGGGCGTCGTCACGATCGGCCTCAACATTGGGCTCGGCCTGGCCTTGATCGGGCGCTACGGCTTTCCCGCGCTCGCCTTTTCCCTCAGCCTCTCGACCGCGCTCGAAGGAGCGATCCTCTTCCTGGTCCTCGGTCGGCGGCTCGGCGGCGTCGGCCGCGGCAGCCTTCGCTGGCTCGGCAAGGTTGCGGCGGCCGGCGCGGTCATGGGGGCCGTCGCCTGGTTCGTCGCGCCGCGCGTCACGGCGGCGACCGCGCCGGGAACCGCGCCGCATCTCGTCCAATTGGCGATCTTCGCCTACGCCCTGATCGTCACCGGCGCGACCTACCTGCTGGCGGCGTTCGTCCTCAAGATTCCCGAATTGCAGATCGCCCTCGGGCAGGTCGGCCGCCGCGTCCCCAATTTCCGACGCCGCAAGGGCGGAGCGCCGGAAGACGCCTGGCGCTGAAGTCCAGCCGACCCGCTCGGCCCGTCGTTGCGAGCGCGCGCTCCGCTATACTCCGATCCGGACTGGCGAGAGGAGCGAATAGCACGCATCGATGACAGACCACGAGAGCCCGACGTCTCGGATACGTAATTTTTCGATCATCGCCCATATCGACCATGGCAAATCGACGCTGGCGGATCGGCTGCTCGAACGGACGCAGACCATCTCGGACCGCGAGCGTATGGATCAACTTCTCGATTCGATGGATCTGGAGCGGGAAAAAGGGATCACCATCAAGGCGCGCGCGGTCCGCATGGCGTACGACGCGCGCGACGGCCAAACCTACGAACTGAACCTGATCGACACGCCCGGCCACGTCGATTTTTCGTACGAAGTGAGCCGCAGCCTCGCCGCCTGCGAGGGGGCGTTGCTCGTCGTCGATGCGGCGCAAGGGATCGAAGCGCAGACGATGGCGAATGTCTACCTGGCGCTGGAGCAGAATCTCGCCATCGTCGCCGTCATCAACAAGATCGATCTGCCGAGCGCCGAACCGGAAAAGGTCGCCAGGGAAGTCGGACAGTTCATCGGTTTGCTCGACAACGAGATGGTCTTCGCCTCGGCCAAGACCGGGCTCGGCGTCGACGACGTGCTCGAAGCGATCGTGCGGCACGTGCCGCCGCCATCGGGCAATCCCGCCGCCCCGCTAAGGGCCCTCATTTTCGACTCGCACTACGACCCATACAAAGGGGTCATCGCCTACGTCAAGGTGGTCGACGGCCGCATCGGCGCCAACGACCGGATTCGCTTCATGGCGAACGGCCGCGAATCGGAACTCCTCGAAGCGGGTTTCTTCAGTCCGACGATGCGTCCCGTCGCCGCGCTCGAAACGGGCGAAGTCGGCTATCTCGCCACCGGGTTGAAAGTCGTCCAGGACGTGCAGGTGGGCGACACGGTCACGCTCGCCGCCAACCCGGCGGTCGAACCGCTGCCCGGCTATCGCCCGGTCAAGCCGATGGTGTTCGCCGGCCTCTATCCGGTCGACGGCGAAGACTATCCGCTCCTGCGCGATGCCCTCGACCGCTTGCGCCTGAACGATGCGTCGTTGACGTACGAGCCGGAATCGTCGCTGGCGCTCGGCTTCGGCTTTCGCTGCGGCTTCCTCGGCTTGTTGCACATGGAAATCGTGCAGGAGCGGCTCGAACGCGAATACGGCCTCGAATTGCTCGCGACCGCGCCGAGCGTCGAATACGAGGTCACGCTGCGCGGCGGACGCGTCGTCCAGGTCGACAACCCGGCCGAAATGCCGAATCCGGGCGAAATCGACGAAATTCGCGAGCCGTGGATGGACATTTCGGTCATCGTTCCCTCGCGGTACATCGGCGCGGTGATGGAACTGGTCACCGGCCGGCGCGGCGCCTATCGGGAAATGGTCTATCTCGACGAAGACCGGGTCCAGCTCAAATTCGACATGCCGCTCGGCGAGTTGATCGTCGATTTCTACGACCAACTCAAGAGCCGGACGCAAGGCTACGCGTCGCTCGACTACACGTTCGCCGAAATGCGGCCGGCCGATCTGGTCAAATTGGATGTCCTCGTCAACGGACAGATCGTCGACGCGCTGTCGCTGATCGCCCACCGCGACGACGCCTACTATCGGGGTCGTGAGTTGGTCGAAAAGTTGCGCGCCCTGATCCCGCGGCAGATGTTCGACGTGCCGGTGCAAGCCTCGATCGGCAGCCGCATCATCGCCCGCGAGACCATCCGGGCGATGCGCAAAAACGTGCTCGCCAAATGCTACGGCGGCGACGTGACGCGCAAGCGCAAGCTCCTCGAAAAGCAAAAAGAGGGCAAGGCGCGGATGAAGCTGGTTGGCAACGTCGAGATTCCGCAAGAAGCGTTCATGGCCGTCCTCAGCCTCGGCGGCGAAAAGCCGGTCGCGGGGAAAACGTGAACCGATGACCGGACCGATCACCATCGTCGGCCTCGGCCCCGGCGATCCGACGTTGCGGACGCTGGCGACCCAGCAGACGCTTGACCAAGCCGCGCGCATCGTCCTCCGCACCGCGATTCATCCGGGCGTCGCCGATCTGCTCGCCGATTCACGTGTTGTCGCATGCGACGATCTCTACGAGCGCGGCGACACGTTCGATGCTGTCTACGACGCCATCGCCGATCGCGTCGTCGCGTTCGCCAATGCGGGGCCCGTCGTCTACGCCGTGCCCGGCCATCCCCGCTTTGCGGAGCGGAGCGTCGGCGTGTTGCTGGATCGTGCGTCCGAACAGGCCATCCGGACGGAAATACAGAGTGCGGTCAGCCTGATCGATGTCGTCGCCACGGCGATCGATCGCGACCCGATCGCGAGCGAAGCGCAACTGCTCGACGCCGCCGAGTTGTCGGCGATCGTCGATGG
>JAICJJ010000040.1 GCA_025928535.1 Thermomicrobiales bacterium | reverse complement strand
GCGAGGCGCTGATCGTCGATCCGGCGGCGGGCGTCACCATCGTCCGGCCCGATGCGGCGCCCGCCGTCTTGTACGCCGATTGCCCGCCCGACGTCGCCGCGTGGGCGACGGCGCGGCTGCAACCGGAGCCGATCGTGCCGCGCGGCGCTCCGCCCAACGACGAACGGGCATCGTCGGAGTCTGACGCCACAGAACCGGCGATCCCCCGCTATTACATCGAAACGCTGGCCGACCGGGCGTTGCCGCTGCCGGCGCAGCGGCGGATGACCGCCGCCATGCGGTGTCGCGCGGTCTATTCCCTGCCGGCCAGCCACTCGCCGTTCCTGTCGATGCCGGACGACCTGGCGGCGATCCTGGATCGGATCGCCGCCGATGTCAGTCTCGACAAGCCGATTGCATGATCCCGAACGCTCGTGTGGCAAGCGGAACCGACCGTTCGCCGCGCGATCGACCCCGACCTACTGAATTTGTGCGAGTGGACCGGCCTGTTGGTCGACGCCATTGATGTTGACGGTGACGTCTTGCGTCCTCAGCGCCTGAATACCGGCCGTGTGGTCGCCGTTGAACGGCGTCTCGGTCGTGGGACATCCCTGCGGCACGTCATTGGGCGAGTTGAACCAGACCCCGACGTGGAACATGTGGATCGGCGCGGTCGAGGGATTGTTGCCGCTCGCATCCGGGAATGTGCCGTTCGGATGCGGCCGCACCGTGATCGGTTCGGCTCCCGGCGCGACGATGAACGTCTCGATGCTGAAACGCCCCAGGAACTGCTGCGAGCCATTGCCATTCTTGTCCGTGGAGACGTCTCCTTGATACCACGACATGCCGAATTTCGGCCCCGGCTGCTGGATGACGAAGACGTCGAAGTCGGTTTTCGCTGGCAATCCTTGAACCGACACGATCATCTTCTCGACATTGCCTTGCTTGAAGAGCTTGATCGTACCGCTCGCGTTTCCAAGGCACGGATCCGACGCCTCGAGCGTTCCGGTGGCGTCCGGCTTCTTGTTCTTCTTCGCCTCGGTGTAGCCGATCGTGCCGGCGGCGACGATCAACAACGCGAGGACGGCGACGACGAACGGACTCTTGAGCCAGCGGGTCAGCAAACGGGACATCCTTCGCCTCCGATCGCACGAATCGACGATACCCTCCGGCGGCGTCTCGAAGCGGCACACGGCGGAACCAAGGCCCGTCAGGCGCATTTGGCGATGGGACGATCGAGCGCAGAAGGAACACACGTCCGCCGCGGATCGCGGCGGGGGTGGCAGGCGGGGCGTCCGCGCCGGAGCCCGTGAACAGGCAAACCGAGGCCGAGCGACGACGTGCCGGATGTGCGCATGTACTACGCGCTAGCCATCTGCGCTGTCAATCCCTTTATTGAGTCGGGGAGTCGGGAAGTCGGAGAGTCGGAGAGTCGAGAAGACACGGGCATCGCCCAATCGTCATTCCGAGCCGCAGCGAGGAATCCGTGACTCCCATCCTTGCGAGTGCGCGACAAGAACGGATTCCTCCATCGTCGGAATGACGGAATGATGCCGCCTCGCCGCGTCTCGCCTCCTCGACTTCTCGACTTCCCGACTTCCCGACTCGGTTCGTGGCGCGATAATTGCCGGTCCCCGCATCGACTGCGTCGGGATCAGTCGCCGCGGGGCGATGCGGCTTGCCGCGCGGCCGCGGCGGCGCGTCCATGGAGAGGTCGTCGTCTGGAGGTCGAGCCATGAAATTGATCATTGCGATCCTCGTCGCTCTCGGCCTGGGCTGGCTGGTCGATTCCTTTCGCAAGAAATCCGTGTCCGCGCCTGGCGTCGACCGCGACGCCGTCGCGTCCCGACTGGCGGATGCCGGCGCCGCGTTGAAAGATCAGGCGAGCGCCGCGGCTTCGGCGGCCGCTCCGGTCGCCGACAAAGTAGCCGATACGGCGGACGCCGCGATGGGCAAGATCGCCGGGGCGGGTCAGCGCGCCGCTGACACGGCGCAACGCGTGGCGCCCGGGCCGAGCGGAGCGGTCGCGGCATCGATGAACAAGGCGGCCGACGTCGGGTCGGCCACGGTGGACAAGGTGACGAACGTCGCGTCGAAGGCGACCGACGCCGTCTCGAGCGCGGCCGGAAGCGTCGCCGATTCGGCCGCCGGTTCAGGCATCGCGGACAAGGCGTCGGCGACGGCGTCGAAAGCGGCCGACGCCATGTCTGGCGCCGCGGCGGCCGTGTCCGATCGTCTGTCCGACGAGCCCTCCGGACAGGCATCGGGCGAATCCGCCGGCGCGAGCCAGTTGAGGGCGACGGGCGGCCAACAGGCGAGCGACGAAACCTCCGCGCAGGAAGCGTTCGACCGGCCGTTCCCGGCGACGCCGCCGGCCGGCGAGCGGCCGATGGAAGGACGCCTGGCGCAAGACGAAAACGAGGCGGAATCCCGGACCGCGCTCGCCGAGCCGACTCCGGAAGCGATCGAGGTCTACGACGACGAGCGCGACGCCATCGCCCTCCGCGCGCCCGAAACAGGCGTGGCGGGCGGCGGGCAATCCTCGGGGCAGCAGCGCGGTCCGTCCGCATCTGCCCAAGCGCAGCATGTCGCGGGCGCGATGAATGCGGGAGCGGGCGGCGGAACCGCAGCCGGCGCTTCGACGGCAAGTTCAAACGCGGCGCCCAGAACGGGAGGAACTGGCGGGCCAAGCGAGGAAACGCGGTTCCGGGAGGCGGCGCGGACCGGAGTCGAGGTCGAGTCGCGCGGCGCGTCGGGACAGCATGGCGGAGCCGCCACGCAGCGCGGCGGCCAGATGCCTTCTGCCTCCGATCAGGCTGCGGGCGGCGCGATGTCGGCTCAGGCCGGAGCGGGCAGGGCGTCCGGGCAATCGGCAGCGGGCGCCGGCTTGACGGCGTCGAGGTCTGCCGGCGTCGGACAAATGGCGAGTGGCGCGCCGGTCGATTCGATGCCGGGCGACGGCGGTTACGACTGCCCGACCGGATATCCGGTCAAAGGCAATGCCAGTTCCCATATCTATCACCAGCCGGGATCGCGGTCGTACGAGCAGACGAAGCCCGAGTTTTGCTTCCGCACGGTCGCCGCGGCGGAGGCGGCCGGATATCGGATCGCGAAGCAGGCGCTCGAGGCGGCCGGTCGCCCGGACCTCGACATGTCGGAGGGATTGACCGGAATCGGCCAATCGGCGGGCAGCGCGGCGGGAACCAGGAGCGTTCCCGCCGGAGGCATGAGCGCCGCGGCCGGAACGTCCGCGGGAAGTCAGGCCGCTCCTGACCGGGCGGAGACGCGATCGGGCGGCGCCGGCGCGGCGAGCCACGGCGGCTCGGGCGGAACCCAGGCGACGCGAACGCCGGCCGGCGCGGTGGCGGGCGACGGCACCCACCGCTGTCCGAACGGCTATCCGATCAAGGGGAACGCCAGTTCCCGGATCTACCACGTGCCGGACAGTTCGTCGTACGAGCAGACCATTCCGGAGTTCTGTTTCAACTCGACGGGCTCGGCGGAAGCGGCGGGATTCCGCGCGCCCAAGCGGTAGGTCGTGCCGAGCAGGTCGGCGTGGTCGTTCGCGGACCGCGCCGACCCGCCGTTGGGGGTCCCGATATCGGCGGACGCTTCCATCCGATCGGCGATCGCGGGTATCCTGCCCGCCATTGCCGTTGCGATCCGATGGAAGGAGCGAAGACGTCGATGGCCGCTACCGCCCGCGGAGCCGTGCTCCACGCCTTTCATGAACCGCTCGTCGTCGAATCCGCCCCGCTGCCCGAGCCGGAGCCGGGCGCGGTCATCGCCCGGATCGATCTCGCCGGCATCTGCGGGACCGACATCCATCTCAGCCATGGCCATCTCCCGATCCCGACCCCCCTCATCCTCGGCCACGAAGCGGTCGGCCATGTCGCCGCCCTCGGTCCCGGGGTCGAACGCGATTTCACCGGCGCGCCGCTCGCCGTCGGCGACGCCATCGCCTGGACGTCGAGCATTCCCTGCGGCCGGTGCCATTGGTGCGTGGTCGAAGGGGAGCGCACGCTTTGCGACACGCGCCGCGTCTACGGGATCAATCAGCGGTTCGACCAATTCCCGCGCCTCTCCGGCGGGTTCGCCGAAGCGATCTACCTCCAGCCTGGGTCGGCGATCTTCAAACTGCCCGCGGGCGTGACCCCGGAGATGGTCATCGCGCTCGGTTGCGCCGGCCCGACTGCCTACCACGGCGTGATCGACGTCACCGGGATCAAGGCGGGGGAGACGGTCGTCGTCCAGGGGAGCGGCCCGGTCGGGATCGCTTCCGCGATCTACGCGCATCTGTCCGGCGCGGCCAGGGTCATCATCGTCGGCGGCCCGCAGTCGCGGCTCGATCTGGCGCGGGAAATGGGCGTCGGCGACGTCCACATCGACATCTTCACGGTTGACGATCCGGCGGCACGCCGAGCAATGGCGCTGGCGGAAACGCCGGTCGGGCGCGGCGCCGACGTCGTGCTCGAATGCGCGGGCGTGCCGGAAGCGGTGGCGGAAGGGATCGACCTGGCGCGCCGCAACGGCCGCATGCTCGTCCTCGGCCAGTACACCGACCGCGGTCCGACGCCGATCAACCCGCACCTGATCACGAAGAAGCAACTGACGCTGCACGGCTCGTGGGCGTTCGCCGAGCGGCACTATCTCGGCCATCTCAACGCCCTGCCCGCGATCGCGGCGCGCTTCGATCTGGAGCGGCTGATCGCGCGCTACCCGCTCGATCGCGTCAACGACGCGATGGCCGACATGGCCGGCGGCCGCGTCATGAAGCCGGTGCTGACGATGTAGTCGGCAAGACGGCAAGACGGCAAGTCGGCAAGTGGAGAGGCGAGAAGTCGAGGGGTGGAATCGGCGCCGGAGCATGGTCATCCTGAGCGGAGCGAAGGATCTCGTCGTTGGTCGTGAAACACGAGATGCTTCGCTGCCGCTCAGCATGACGGGACGCGGGTGGCAACTCCTCGATCCCTCGCCTCTCCACTTGCCGACTTGCCGACTCGCCGTCTTGCCGACTCAGGAGGAACCAATGCGCGTCATCGATCTCAATTCCGATCTCGGCGAGGCGTTCGGCGCCCATCGAATCGGGTTTGACGAGGAGTTGTTCGATCTGATCTCCAGCGCCAATGTCGCCTGCGGATTCCACGGCGGCGATCCGCGCGTGATGGAACGGACCGTCGCCGCCTGCGTCGCGCGGGGGATCGGCATCGGGGCGCATCCCGGCTTTCCCGATCTGGCCGGCTTCGGGCGGCGGGAGATCGCGGCCACGCCGGACGAGATTCGGACCGACACGCTCTATCAACTCGGCGCGCTCGACGCCTTTTGCCGCGCCGCCGGCGTTCAGATGCAGCATGTCAAGGCGCACGGCGCCCTCTACAACCGCGCCGTCAAGGATGCCGCCGCGGCCGAAGCGATCGCCGCCGCCGTCCGCGCCCACGATCCCGGTCTGGTCATGCTCGCCCCGCCCGGCAGCCAGCTCTTCGCCTCCGCCGAAGCCGCCGGCTTGCCGACCGCCCGCGAAGGATTCGTCGACCGCGCCTACAACGCCGACGGCACGCTGGTCAATCGCCGCCTGCCCGGCGCGGTCATCACCGACCCGGCCGCCGCCGCCGAACGGGCCTTGCGCCTCGTGGTCGAGGCCACGCTGACCGCCATCGACGGCACGGAATTGCCGCTCACCGTCGATTCCCTCTGCATCCACAGCGACACGCCCGGCGCGGTGGCGATCGCCCGCGCCGTGCGGGACCGGTTCGCCGACGCTGGCATCGCCATCCGTCCGTTCGGCCGCCGCTCGTGACCGTCTCGCGCCCCGACGCGTTGACGCCGCCCGCGGCCGGAGGCGAGTGGCCAATCGCGCCGCTCGCGGAATCGGCGCTGCTCGTCCAGATGGGCGACCGGATCGACGAGGCGCTCGTCGGGCGCGTGCTGGCGCTGGCCGACGCCATCGACGCGGCCGAATTGCACGGCGTGGTCGATGTCGTGCCGTCGTATACGACGCTGATGGTCGTTTTCGATCCGGAACGCGCCGACGGCGACGCGCTCGCCGCCGCCATTCGCAATCTGGCCGTCACGACCTCCACACAGGCGCCGGCCGGACGCGTCCGCGCGATTCCGGTCGCCTATGGCGGCGAACTGGGTCCGGATCTCGAAGACGTCGCGGCGCGCGCCGGCATGACGCCGGATGAGGTCGTCCGCCGCCACAGCGGCGCGCGCTACCGCGTCGCCTGCATGGGGTTCGCGCCGGGCTTCGGCTACCTGCTCGGCCTGCCGCCGGAACTGGCGATGCCTCGCCGCGCCACCCCGCGCGCCCGCGTGCCGGCCGGCTCGGTCGCGCTCGGCGGCGATCAGGCCGCGGTCTATCCGTTGACGACGCCGGGCGGCTGGCATGTGCTCGGCCGCACGCCGTTGAAACTGTTCGACCTCGCCGCGCCGGAACCGATCTTCCTGCAGCCGGGCGACGAGGTCCGCTTCGAGCCGATCGACCGCGCGACCTACGACCGGCTGGACGCGGAACAGGCGGACTCTCCGTCGTCGCGGGAGACCCCTGCCACGGGCGTTCGCGCGATCGAGATCGTCAAGCCGGGCGCGCTCGATTCGGTGCAGGATCTCGGCCGGCCCGGCCGGATGCGTTCCGGCGTCACGCCCGGCGGCGCGTGCGACCGCGCCGCACTGATCCTCGGCAACCGGCTCGTCGGCAATTCGCCGGACGCCGCCGGCATCGAATCGACCCTCGTCGGCCCGACGCTCCGCTTTCATGCCGACGCCGTCGTCGCCTTGACCGGGGCCGACGCCGGCGCCCGATTGAATGGCCGGCCCGCGCTCAACTGGGAGCCGTTCGCGGTGCGGGAGGGCGATGAACTCGCGCTCGGCGCGATGCGGGACGGGGCGCGGACCTATCTCTGCGTCGCCGGCGGGATCGACGCGCCGATTGTTCTCGGCGGCCGCGGAACCGATCTCTTCGGCAAGTTCGGCGGCTGGCAGGGCCGCGCCCTCGCCGCCGGCGATCGGCTGCCGCTCGGCGAACCATTGGCGCCGGCGGCCGACCTGCTGCGCCGCCGCTTGGTCGCGCCGCTCGTCCGCGACTCCGCGACGCCGGTCCGGGTCGTGCTCGGGCCGCAGCGAGACCGCTTCACCGAGGAGGGCATCGCGACGTTGCTCGGCGCGCCGTATGCCGTCACGCCGCAATCGGACCGGATGGGCCTGCGGCTGCGCGGCCCGGCGCTGGAACATCGCGACGGCGCCGATCTGATCTCGGAAGGGATCGCCGCCGGAGCGATTCAGGCGCCGGGCGACGGCCAGCCGATCGTCCTCCTGCCGGCCCGGCAGACGGTCGGCGGCTATCCGAAAATCGCCACGGTCATCGGCGCCGACCTCGACCGGCTCGGCCAGGCCCGGCCCGGCGACACGCTCCGCTTCGCGGCGGTCGACCTCGCCGACGCGCGCCTCGCGCTGCTGGCTGCCCGCGCCGCGCTGGGGCCGGAAGCGGTGACGGAACGGGCACGGCCGGTGTCCGGTTGGTCACCGGACGACGCGCCCGAGCCGGAGCGAAACGATTCGGTCACCGACGCCGCCCGCGCCTGGACTCCGACCGGCATCGCCGACCTGCTCGAACGCGCGCGCCGGTCGGGCGCCGTCTCCCTCGATCTGGACATCGCGCCGATCGGCGTCCATCTCCAGGCGCGCTGGCAGGCCGCGGGTCTGGAGGCTGCCCCATCGATGGGTGAAACCGGGGAAGCCGCCGCCCCGGGCGGCGAAATCATCCCCGCTCCGGTCCTCGGCATCTTCTACCGGCGGAGCGAGCCGGCCGGGCCGCCCCTGGCGGAGGAAGGGCGGCCGGTCCGCGCCGGCCAGACGATCGCCGTCCTCGAAGTGATGAAGACCTACCACGAAGTCGTCGCCCCGCGCGACGGCGTGCTGGCCAGGTTTCTGGTGGAGGATGGCGCCTTTGTCGAATACGGCCAGCCGCTGGCGCGGTTGACGCGGGGGTAGGCGGACGCGCGCAATCGAGCGCCCGCCGGGTCGCCCGCGCACCCGGCCGGCGCCGGGTGCGCGGTTGGCGCATCAGGGCTGTTCGTACTCGTCGTGGCGGCGCCACCAGTAGCCCGTTTCGTTGCGTCCATTGGGGGCGCGGTCGAGCCACTGGTACGCGCCCCAGAGGCCGTCGAGGCCGCGGGCATAGGCGGAATAGGTGTGGTAGACGACGCCGTCTTCGAGCGCGAAGGCGCTCACGCCCGGCCGCTCGATGGCCGCGATCTCGGCGACGGCTGCCTCGGGCCGCTCGGCCGGCTCGCGCCGGAAGTTGTAGTCGATGCCGCCACGCTGTTGCGCTTCGGTGAATGTGACGCCGAAGTCGAAATTGAAGTCGTCTCCGAACGAAGACGCCCAGGGAAAGGTCCAGCCCATCCGCCGCTGGTACGCCTGCAACGTCGCCAGCGGCGCCCGCGACACCGCCCAGAGCATCACGTCATGGTTGGCCAGGTGCGCGACGGACCCGTTGAAGCCGTCCGCGATCGCCGAACAGGATGGGCAGCCGGTGGTGTCGTCGGGACCGAACATGAAGTGGTAGACGAGGAGTTGCGAGCGCCCGCGGAAGAGGTCCGCCAGCGTGGCGTTTCCCTCGTCGGTTTCGAATCGATACGCGTTGTCGATGCGCACCCACGGCAATTCCTGCCGCCGCCGCGCCAACTCGTCGCTGCGCCGCGTGTGCTCTTTTTCCGCCTCGAGCAACTCCAGCCGCGCCGCGAGCCACTCGTCGCGTGTTCCGGTCATGTGCTGCGTCATGGCGCTCAACTCCTTTCGTCCATTGCGCCCGCCTGGGCATAGTGGTCGTGCAGTGCTTGCCAGCGGTTCCCCGAGGACGGCAAAGGTTCGCCGTCGAGCAGGGCCGCCAACTGGTCGAGCAGGGAATGCCACCCCGCCAGCATCGGGAGACCAAGCCCGCGAGCCGCTTCGGGAACGGTGTGGGTGAGGACGAGGCGGGCGCCGCCGTCGTCGTCGGTCAACTCCCAGCGCACGAAGCCGAAATCGTCGCCCTTGTCCTTCCAGGTGAACTCCAGCAGCCGCGGCGGCGCGATCGCGGTCACCTCGCCGTCGATCACGCCGTCGCCGTCGGTGAAGGCGAGATGGACGCGCCCGCCCAATGTCAGTTCGATCTCGCCCGGCGCCAGCCACTGCGCCAGTTGCGCGGGGTCGGTGAGCGCGCTCCAGACGTTTTCCACCGGGTGGCGCAGATGGCGTTCGAACCGCAACTGGAAGCCGTCCGCGCGCTCGTGGACCGTGCCGTAGCGTGCGCGGTCCAACTGATCAGCGTTCCGGGTCATGGCTGCTCCTGGTCGAGATGGGCCTGCAAGGCGTCCAACCGGTCCGCCCAGAAACGGCGGTAGGGCGCCAGCCAGGCATCGATTTCCGCCAACCGCTCCGGTCGCAACTGGTAGCGGCGATGCTGCTTGTCGACCCGCGAGGCCACCAGGTCCGCCTCTCGCAGCACGCGCAGATGCTTGGAGACGGCGGGCTGACTGAGCGACAGACGCTCAACCAGTTCGCCGACGCTGCGCTCCCCCTGGCACAGTTCGTCCAGGATGCGGCGGCGGTTCGGTTCGGCGAGGACGGCGAAGGTCGATTGCATGGGCGCAGTATGCCCTATTGGTTATATTCCTGTCAAGGCATGTAATGGTCATTGGACGGCCGGGGTGGCGCCACGTCCGAGCGCGAGGCGATGATCAGGATGGAAGCGGGCCGGTCTCCACACCGCTCTGCACGCGGCCAGACGAATTGAAACAACGCTGCAAGAGGTCGATTGCGACGCTCTTGCACTGAGCGAAGCAATGGTCTTGGCGGTCAAGCCGGCGACGGCACGCGCCAAGGCTCACCGGAACGGACGATGGCGTCGAGGATGAGCAGAAGTTTGTGCATGCAGGCAACGAGCGCCACCTTCGGCCGTTTGCCGGCGACGACGAGGCGCTCATGAAAGGCGCGGATGGTCGGATTGCAGCGGACGGCGACGACGGCGGCCATGTACAGCACGCGGCGGACTTCGGCGCGGCCGCCCCAGATGCCGCGGCGGCCGCGCAGGCGGCCGCTCTCCCGCGTCAATGGCGCCACCCCGACCAAGGCGGCGATCTGTTTGCGATCCAGATGGCCCAATTCGGGCAACGCCGCCAGCAATGTGCGGGACAGGACCGGTCCCACGCCCGGCACGCTCCGGAGCAAGTCGTCGCGCGCCCGCCAGAGCGGACTGGCTTGGATCGCGTCCGCCAACTCGCCGTCGAGCCCGGCCAACTCGGCTTCCAGCCAAGCGACGTGGGCGGCCACCCGCGCTCGCACGGCGGGCAACGCCCGGGCCAGCCGTTGCCGCTCGGCCACCAGCATTTCGACGACCTGCCGGCGCCGCGCCACGAGCGCGGCCAGCCGCCGCTGCTCGGCGCCCGGCAGCGGCCGCACCTGGGGCCGGATCGCTTCAGCGAACCGCGCCAGCATCCGGGCGTCGAGGACGTCGGTCTTGGCGAGTTGCCCGGTCGCTTTGGCGAAATCGCGGGCTTGCCGCGGATTGACGACGGCGACCGGCAAGCCGGCCGCGGCCAGCGCGGCGGCGACGGCCGCTTCCAGGCCGCCGGTCGCTTCCAGCACGATCCCGGCCGGCGCCACGGCGCGCAGCCGCGTGACGAGGTCTTCGATGCCGACCGCATCGTTGGCGACCGCCCAGATCGCGTTGGAAGGGCGCACCGCGACATCGAGCCGATCCCGGCTGACGTCGATGCCGACAAAGGATGCCGCGTTCTCCTCGGCCATGATGTCCTCCCAAGCGTTCCCAGCAACCCAATCTTGTCTGATGCGGGCTCGCTGGCCCCGGCAATGGTTCGGGTTTGCCAGGCGAACGAGGCACGGCGGCCGCACGCTTCGCTGCGGTCTCAGCGGACCATCGAGGAGAACCGGCCTGCCGCGCCTCGGTGGGGCTTCCCCCACGCCCTCAAGATACAAGCGAAGGATCTCGGCACGCCGGGTTCGCGTAACACGAGATCCTTCACTTCGTTCAGGATGACGGCGCCTCAGGATGACGATGCCTCAGGACGATGATGCTTGGGCACGCCAGCTGGCGATGCCCGCTCGCTCCGGATGACGTTTGGCCGCCGCCGCGAGTTCCCGCCGT
>JAICJJ010000353.1 GCA_025928535.1 Thermomicrobiales bacterium | reverse complement strand
GGGATTCACGCCATCGGCGCGACCTGCTCCCATCTCGGCGGGCCGCTCGACAAGGGAAAGATCGACGGCGAAATGGTCACCTGTCCATGGCACGGCTCCGTCTTTTGCCTGCAAGACGGCGCGGTCCAGCATGGTCCGGCGACGATGTCGGTTCCGAACTACGACGTCCGGATCGAAGGCGACCGGGTGCAGGTGCGGCTGGCCCAACAACCGAGCGCCGAAACGGCGGCCTGGCCGGCGGTCGCGAGCGGCCGAACGACCACCGCTCCGGCGGCCGATCGGGTGGTCGGCATCTCGCCGCAGCGGCCCGGATCGGACGCGCCGTCCGCGCCGTGACCGCGCCGACCTGCCGGGCTCATTGCCTTCGACCGCATCACGTTCTTGACATGGATCGTGCAGTTTTGTAGCATCGGACGTAGATGAGCACGCGACCCGCAGCCGCGCGCGGCTGCGGAGCGATCCGCGGCCGATGCCGATGCATCGAGTGGAGGTCGAACGGCAATGAGCGCGTCTTCCCCGTTTTCGCAAGACCTGGCGACCCTGCGGAATGCCCTCGATCAACTCTGGGGCGAAAGTTTCGGCAATCAACTCCGGGGCTCGTGGACCCGGCCGAACGGCAACACCTACGCTCCGGTGCCGCTCGATGTCTACGCCACGCGCGACGCTTTCGTCATTCTCGCCGCCGTGCCGGGGATGCGGCGGGACGACCTCGAAGTGACCTACAACCAGGGCACGATCCTCCTGACCGGCGTCATCGGCAACGTCGCCGAGACCGAGGAGGCCAAAGGCGCGACCTGGTACGTCCACGAGTTGTGGCACGGCCGCTTCCAGCGGGCGATCACGCCGCCATTCGAGGTGGATGCCGACAACGCCGAAGCGCAATATCAGGATGGCATCTTGCGCATCCGGCTGCCGAAAGCCGAGCACGCCCGGCCGCGCCGGATCGAAGTGCGGATGGGCGGCGACAAGGCGCCGGCGATCGAAGCGACCGGCGCGGCGCAGGAGTCGTCCGAGCCGGCGAGCCAGGGTCAGCCACAAGGAAAGTAGCGTGAAGCGGGCTGGTGGTTCGACGATTCGACGGCGCGGCGGGGACAATCCCGCCGCGCCGTCGTCAGGTTCTCGACCAGCCGCGCGCTTATCGTCATGGCGCCCCCACCGTCATGCCTCCCCCCAACCGTCATGCCGAGCTTGTCGAGGCATCTCGTGGTCAGTCGCGATGAACGACGAGATCCTTCGACTTCGCTCAGGATGACGGTGGGGGCCGGCTCGGGATGACGGAAACGACAGGCTCGGGATGACCGTCGTTTTGGCGCCGTTCCAGAGCGCGGCGGGTCGGTTGTGCGATCATCCGAGCGTCGTTCGATTCGTTCGCGCCCGGAGACGACTTCGCCGATGACTGCCGCCGCTGAAACCCGGATCGTGCGCGGGGCCTGCCCTCACGATTGTCCCGACACCTGCGCCACCCTCGTCCACGTGCGGGATGGGCGCGCCGTCGCGTTCGGCGCCGATCCCGACCATCCGATCACCCGCGGCTGGCTCTGCGCCAAGGTGCGGCCCTACCTGCAGCGGGTCTACGCGCCTGACCGCCTGACCATGCCGTTGCGGCGCGTCGGCGCGAAAGGGGAGGGGCGCTGGGCGGAGATTTCGTGGGAGGACGCGGTCGCCGAGATCGCCGGCCGCTGGCGGGCGATCATCGCCGAACATGGCGCGGCGGCGATCCTGCCCTATTCGTACAGCGGCACGCTCGGGCTCGTGCAACTCGGCATCTGCAACGCCCGGCTCTGGAACCGGATGGGCGCGAGCGGGCTGGAGCGGTCGATCTGCGGCGCGGCGGCCGAACTCGCCGTCAAATTGACCCTCGGCGCGCGGATGGCGCCCGATTACCGGGACGTCGCCCACAGCAAGTTGGTGATCATCTGGGGGCACAACCCGGCCAGCACCGCGCCCCACTTCGTGCCCTTTCTGCGCGAGGCGCAGCGCAATGGCGCCTACGTCGTCTCGATCGATCCGCGCCGGACGACCACCGCCCGTTCCGCCGACGAGCACCTCCAGCCGCGGCCGGCGACCGACGGCGCGCTGGCGCTCGGGCTGATGCACGTCCTCTTCGCCGAGGGACTGCACGACGAGACATGGCTGCGCGCCCATGCCCTCGGCTGGGAAGAACTGCGGGAGCGGGTCGCGGCCTTTCCGCCCGAACGGGTCGCGGCCATCACCGGCATCCCGGCCGAGCGGATCGTCGCGCTGGCCCGCCGCTATGGGACGACCAAACCGGCGTTGCTGAAATTCGCCGACGGCGTGCAGCGGCACGGCAACGGCGGCCAGACCGTCCGGGCGCTGGCGTCGTTGCCGGCGGTCGTCGGTCAGATCGGCGTGCGCGGCGGGGGGCTGGCCTACTCGGCCAGTGGCTACGTGTCGTGGAGCGGCGAAGCGGTCACGCATCGCGCGGAATGTCCGCCGACGCCGCGGATCGTCAACATGAACCGCCTCGGCGCGGCGTTGACGGGCGAAGTGATCGACCCGCCGATCAAGAGCCTCTACGTCTTCGCCGCCAATCCGGTCACGAGCGCCCCGAACGCATCGTTGATCGTCGAAGGATTGCGCCGGGACGATCTCTTCACCGTCGTCCACGAGCAATTCATGACCGACACCGCTCGCTACGCCGACATCGTGCTGCCGGCGACGACGCAACTGGAGCAGGTCGATCTGCTCAAACCGTACGGCCATCGTCATCTGCAATACAACCACGCCGCCATCGCGCCGCTCGGCGAAGCGAAAAGCAACTGGGACGCGATGCGCCTGCTGGCGGCCGCGATGGGCTACGTCGAGCCGTGGCTGCGGCAGGATGCCGACGAGATCATCGCCGAGGTGCTGGACGCCACCCGGCGGCGGACGCCGCTGCTCGACGGCATCACGCTCGAACGGCTGCAAGCGGAAGGAACGGTCGCCTACGCCTTCCCGGAGCCGGACGCCGTGCCGTTCGCCGATGGCGTCTTTCGGACGCCGTCTGGCAAGGTCGAATTGCGCTGCGAGCGGATGACGGGGTTCGGGCTCGATCCGTTGCCGGACTATGCGCCGCCGGCCGAATTCGCCGAGGCCGCGCCGGAATCGGGGGCGGGCGCGCCGCTCGTCTTGCTAACGGGCGCGGCGCACCATTTCGTTTCCAGCAGCTTGGCGAATCAGCCGGGGTTGGTCGCAAAAGAAGGAACGCCGTTCGTCGAGATCAATCCGGCGGATGCCGCCGCGCGGGGCATCGCCGACGGCGACGAAACGATCGTCGAAAACCGACGCGGCTGGTGCCGGCTACGGGCGGTGGTGACGGACGACGTGCCGCCCGGCGTCGTGGTCTCGCCGAAAGGGCGCTGGGCGAGCCGGTCGCCCGATGGCCGCAACGTCAACTGGACGACCTCCGACGCGCTGGCCGACCTCGCCGGGCAGAGCACGTTCCATTCGAACCGGGTCTACGTCCGCCCCGCCGCGCCGATGCCGGAGGCGTTTGAGCGCGCGGCGGCGCTCGCTCCCGCCGACTGACAGCGGAAACGAGGTGATCCATGGCGATCCCGAATCTCGCGCCGATGACCGCTGACGACCTCGCCGAGTATCCAGATGGAGGCCGGCCGCGCGAACTCATCAACGGAGAACTGTTCATGACGCCGGCTCCCGCGAGGAAGCATCAGGACCTTTCGGGCTGGCTCTATCGCCTGCTGTATGGCGTCGCCGAGGCGTCGAACGCCGGCAAGGTCTATTACGCGCCGGTCGATGTGCGCTTGTCGACGTTTGACGTCGTCCAGCCTGACCTCGTCTTCATCGCTCGGGAGCGACTCGCCATCTGGGGCGATGGCCAATACATCGAGGGCGCGCCGGATATCGTTGTCGAGATTGTCTCGCCGTCGTCGCGGCGGTCCGATCTTGTCCGCAAGGCGGCGCTCTACGCCCGATCGGGCGTCGCCGAATACTGGACCGTCGATCCCGACCAGCGGCGGTTGACGATCGGCGTCCTGGCCGCGGGGCGCTACGAGCC
>JAICJJ010000341.1 GCA_025928535.1 Thermomicrobiales bacterium | reverse complement strand
CTCATATCGAGGGCGAGCGGAATCCCAGAGCGGAAGCCTATCACCGCCATCGCCTTGCAGCCGGATCGACGGCCGGGGATGGGGTCGCCCGTCAACATTTTGCGGCGACCGGAATGGTAGGGTCGCTGCGTGCTGCACCCCTCCGTCGCAGGCCGATAACAATCGTCGGAGAACCCGGATGTGACCCCGGCGGGCCACGGGCGCAGCAAAGAGCGTCCTGAGCGTGCGCTGATGTGGCGGAACGTCCGTGACGTTGCGCTGTGCTGGCGACATCCGGTAGGCAAGTTGCGTCAAAGGGTAGTTCCGGGCCAGCGTTCGACGTGAGATGGCCGGCGCGGCCGTTGTGCCGGACAACGCAAGCGTAGCGACGGGTCGGGGTCCGCTCGTCGTCTCGTTTATTTGCGGTTCGCGCGTTGCGCGACTGCACAGGCGTCTTGGGACCACCGCAGCCGGGACCGTTGTGGCCGATCAGCGCATTGACCTACCCACCGGAGTGCGACATGCTGTCGGCGTCCGGTGGGTGTATCGAAGGCCGAACGGTCGGTCCGCGCTGCGGCTTCGGGCCTGTTGACGGGGCGCGGCCACTGTGCCGGACGTCAGGAACGTCGGGCTCGACCTCGGCACTGCGGTCGGGCCCGGCGGTTCCCCCACGTGCGGCGGATTCACTCTCGGCGATGTCGACGCGCGCGTCGAGATACGCCCATACCCAATCCAGGAGTACATTTGTCGATGGAGCGGCACCGGCTCCGCACTGGCGCATGCTGCTCGCGTCGTCAAAAAGATTGGCGCGTCTTCGGCACGGCGCGAGGCGAGCGACAAGCGCGGGGTCCGTTCCGGCGCCGAGGTCGTCCGGGTTCCGCCCGTGGATCGTCATTGCCGCGCGTACAAGCGGCCGCCGTAACTGAGCCAGGTGACCCGGCCGTCGGCGCCGCGGACGAAATTGGCGCGGTAACTGCCGGGAGGGCCGCTGCTCGCGCTGTCGACGAGCACATACTCGTCGCGATAGAACGTCAAGCCGAGGTCGCTGCCGGACCCGCCCTGGTCCACCTGACCCCGCAGCGCGCCGTCCGCTCCATGCAGCGTGATCGCGGTTTCGCTCCAGCCGCCCGCTTGGTCCAGGCTTCGGTTGACGTAGGTTCCTTCGTAGTCCGCCACTTGCGCCGCCGTCCGCGGGATCGGCGCTGCCGGTGGATTGTGCAACCCGGCGAACCGCTGCAGCGCCCAGTCGTCGTAGAACAACTCGAGCCGCAGTCGCGCGCCGCCGTCGGAATTGGTGAGCATCGTCAGCGCGAAGCCCCGGTCCGGCACGAAGAAGAAGCCGGAATGCTGGCCGGACCAACTGCCGCCATGCATCGCCACGGGGAGCCCTTCCGCCGTGCGCCGCAGGGCGAACGTCACGCCGAAGCCGTCGATCTCCGCCACCAGCGTGCCGCCCGGTCCAGGATTCGACCGCATCGCTTGCAACGACGCGGGCGTCAGCAGGGGCGCGCCATCTACGGCGCGCCCGTCGCCCAGGTGAAACCTGGCAAAGCGGAGTTGATCGCGCGCGCTGGAGATCAGGCCGCCGTCGGGGTGCCCGTTGCGCGGAAGTTGCCACAGGTCGGGGACGAAGACGGCGCGATCGTCGGCGATGATATGGCAACCGGCGAGCGGGTAACCGGCGAGTTGATCGGTGAAGAAGCGCGTGTGCTCGAGTTGCAGCGGGTCGAGCAGGAAGGCCCGCATCGCGGCTTCGTACGGCTGGCCGGTGACCACTTCGATCACGCGTCCGGCCACGTCGATCGCGGTGTTGTTGTAGGCGAATTGCGTCCCCGGCGGCGTCAGTTGCAGCAACACGCGCATACTGGCGACGTAGCGCGCGAGGGCGTCGTCGCCGCGGCCGAAGTCTTGCTCGTCATCTCCGACCCAGCCGGCGCTATGGTTGAGACATTGGCGCAGCGTCACCTGCGCGGCCACGGCGTCGTCGGCGACGCGGAAATCGGGCAAATACCGGCGGATCGGGGCGTTCAGGTCGAGTTTGCCCTCCTCCACCAGCCGCATGACGACCGTGCCCGTAAACGTCTTGGTCGTCGACGCGATCCGAAAGAGGGTGTCTCCATCGACCGGTTGGGGAGCGTCGACGCTGGTGACGCCATAGCCGCGGACGTACTCGTCGCCTTGATAGAGGACCCCAACGGCGACCCCCGGAATGTGGTGGCGGGCCATGCCGGCCTCGATCCTGGCGTCGAGGTCCCGGAAGAGGTCCTCGGCTGCGGGCGTTCCGGCGCTTGCGGCGGCGCTCGTCGCCCGAGCATCGCCCGCCGGCGCTCGTCCCGCGACCGATGGCAACGACGACGCGGCGATCCCGAGGGCTGCGCCCACGCCGGCTTTCACCGCTCCACGCCGCGAAAGCCCGCGCGCACGGCGCGTCTGCTGCTTCATGATCGACTACTCCCGGAAAATCTTGACGGCACGACGCGACCATACGCTCCGGGACTCCGCGGCGACGTTCGCTTCAATTGGGGCAGAACGTCGTCGCCGGCAGGGATGACGGATCGCTCAGGAACCGCACCTGGGACTCGAAAGCGCAGCGCGAGAAGGGCAGGCTCTGGTGCCCATCGACATCGGCGATCAGCAAATGGGCCTGCGGAATTTGCGACCACACCGCCACGGCCGCGACCAGCGGGGTCGCCGGGTCATGGGTCGGGTTGGCCACCAGTACGTTGGGATGGGGGCCGACCTGCAAGCGATGCGGCGGATTGGCGGCGGCACGCGGCCAACCCGCGCATGACCCCGGCAATTCCAGCGGATAGAGCCAAGCAAAGTGCGGCGCCTGGCGAGCGAGTTCCGCGTTCGCGGCGGCCAGCGCCGCATCGTCGCTCTTTGGCCCGAAGTCGGCGCATAGCACGCCGCGGAAGAGCCCCAATTCGCCGCTTTGCAGCGCCGGGTCCGGCGGGACTGGCGACGCTGCCGGCTCCGGCGAGGCCGCCAGCGAACCGCCGCGGGCGAGCGTCTCGAGCAGTTCGGCGATGACCGGCCAGCCCAATTCCGGGTTGCGTCCCGCCGAGAGGCGGGCGCGCACCATGGCCCGCGCCTCCGGGTGCGCGGCCACGACCGTCGTGAAGACGGCGGACACGTCCTGGCCATGCAAGGCGCAGGACGGGTCTGTGGCACACCACTGGCTGAAGCGGCCGAAAGCGTCTTCCGTGGAAAGGGCCCAGCGGATGCCATAGGACGACAGGTCGATGCTGTGGTCGACGACGCCGTCGAGCACGAGGGCCTTGACATGGTCGCCGTACTGCTCGAGATAGGCGGTGGCATAGAGGGTGCCGTACGAGCCGGCGTAGGCGACCAACCCGTCGTCCTGGCCCAGGGCTTGCCGAATCCGCTCGATGTCCGCCGCGGTGTCGACGGCGGACAGGTGATCCATCAATTCGCCGGTATCCGTGAAGCAACTCTCGGCGAACGTGGCGTTGGCGCGAGCGAGCGACGCAAACTCGGCCGCGGACAGCGTGCCGTTCAAGGCAGACGTGTTGACATTGGGCAGCGAAGTCGGCGCGCAGCGGACGGGGCTGCTTTCCCCGATGCCGCGGGGATCGAAGGTCACCACGTCGTAGGTCTGCCGCAACTCATCGAGATGGAAGAGCGGCCGCAGGATGCCGAACTGGCCGCCGGCGGCGGTGATGCCGACCCCCGGTCCGCCCGGGATCAGAAGGAGCGCGCCCCGGCTTCGGCTGGGGTCGAGCGCGGGCAGGCGGCCAAGGCGTAGGCGCACCTGCGGGCCGTTCGGCTGCGCCGGATCGATGGGCGCGGCGAGCCAGGCGCACTCGGCGTCGGGCACGTCGTCGCAGCGCTGCCATTGCAAGGACGAAGGGATCGGCGAGGCAACCGCCGTGGTCCCTTGGCTCGCCTCAACTCCGGGGCGCAGCCCGCCAAGCAGGAGACCGACCACGACGAGGACGGCGCCGCGCGACCAGCGACGGCCATGCTCTTCCCTGAACCCGATCACACTTGCCCCTTTCGCTCGGGCCGATGACCCGATGCCGTTCGCATCGTGCCGTTCCGCAGGCGGCGCCGTGCGTATGATCTCATCTCTCCGTGCGTCTGGTCCCTGACTCGTCGACGCTCGTCCGCGCG
>JAICJJ010000120.1 GCA_025928535.1 Thermomicrobiales bacterium | reverse complement strand
CTCCGACCGGATCGTCGCCACCGGCGAAAAAGCGATGAGCGTGCTGATGGCCGCCACCCTCCGCTCGCGCGGCACGGCCGCCGCCCACGTCTTCGCCGACCGCGTCATCGCCACCGACGACCGCCATGGCGGCGCCCGCCCCGACCGCGCCCGCACCCGCGAGCAAGCCGCGGCTCTCGTTCGGCCGCTGCTCGACGCCGGGCAGACCGTGGTCATGACCGGCTTCATCGGCGGCGCGCCCGACGGCTCGACCACCACCCTCGGCCGCGGCGGCTCCGATTACAGCGCGACCCTGCTCGGCGCCGCGCTCGACGCCGACGAAGTGCAGATCTGGACCGACGTGCCGGGCGTCCTCACCGCCGACCCCCGGCAGGTGAACGATGCCCGCGTCGTGCCGCAGGTCAGTTACGACGAAGCGCAGGAACTGGCCCATTTCGGCGCCAAGGTGCTCCACCCGCGGACGATTCGACCGGCAGTCGCGCGCGGCATTCCCGTGCGCATCCTTTCCACCTTCGCCCCGGACGAGCCGGGCACGCTCGTCACCCGCGACGCCAGCGGCGACAACGTCAAGGCGGTGACGGCGCTGAAGAATCTGCTCCTGCTGGCGATCGACGTTCCCGAACTGGAGGATCTGGCGGCGGCGGCGGCGGCGGTCTTCGGGAAACTGCACGACGATCGGATCGAGATCGTCGCCGTGTCCCAGGCGTCGTCGCGCCGCCGCATGACCTGGCTGGTCGACGCCGCCGCCCAAGGCGGCTGCGCCCGCGTCCGCCAGCGGCTGGAAGCGGCGCTGGCCGACGTCGAGGTCGAGGCCGAAGTGCGCTGCATGGAAGACATCGCGCTGGTGGCCGCGGTCGGTCGCGGCGCCGCGGCGCAGGCGCAGGCTCTCGCGCGAATGCTCGGCTTGCTCGGCCGGGCCGGCGTGAAAGTGTTGTCGTCCAGCCTCCAGCATTCGAACGTCGCGCTGACGGCGGTCGTGCCGGCCGTCCACGCCGAGCGGGCGGTGCGGGCGCTGCACGACGAATTCATCGCGCCGCAGCCGGCGACGGCCCGCGGCCGTCGTCCACGCCGCGCCGACCTGCTCGCGGAGAGCGTTCGCGTCGGTTGAGCAGACTCGCAGGTCCGGCCAGGCGCCGGACGTTTTTTTGGAGGGAAATCCATCGTGGCCAATCTGAAAGACGAACGGATTCCGGTCGCCGTCCTCGGCGCGACCGGCAGCGTCGGCCAGCGATTCGTCCAGTTGCTGGCGCGTCACCCCTGGTTCCGGGTCGCCGAACTGGTCGCGTCCGACCGTTCGACCGGCAAACGCTACGGCGAGGCGACCGACTGGCGGCTCGACGCGTCGATGCCGGACGAAGCGCGCGATCTTCCCGTCCGCGATTACGACGCCCAACTCGACAGCCCGGTCGTCTTTTCGGCGCTGCCTGGCGAAGTGGCGGGCGAAATCGAGCAGCGAATGGCGCGAGAAGGTCGGGCGCTCTTTTCCAACACCTCGACCCACCGGATGGACCCGGACGTGCCGCTGCTCATTCCGGAGGTCAACCCCGGCCATGTCGCCGCGCTCGAAACGCAGCGGCGGAATCGCGGCTGGAGCGGTCTCCTCGTCACCAACCCGAATTGTTCGGCGATTCATCTGGTGCTGGCGTTGAAGCCGCTGCACGATGCGTTCGGCATCGACGCGCTGGCGGTGACGACGATGCAGGCCGTCTCCGGCGCCGGCTATCCGGGCGTGCCGTCGCTCGACATGATCGACAATGTCGTGCCATTCATCCCGACCGAAGAAGAAAAGATGACCGAGGAAACGATGAAACTCCTCGGCGGCTACGACGGCGGCTTCGTTCCGGCCGCGATCACGATGACGGCCCATTGCAACCGGGTGCCGGTCCGCGATGGCCATACGGAGTGCGTATCGATCCGACTGCATGGCGAACCGCCGCTGGATGACGTGGCCGAGGCATTTCGCGCGTTTCGCGGCCGGCCGCAGGAGCTCGATTTGCCCAGCGCGCCGAAGCAGCCGGTCGTCGTCCGCGACGAGCGCAATCGACCGCAGCCGGTGCTCGACCGCGACACCGAGCAGGGGATGGCGTCGGTCGTCGGCCGCATCCGGCCCTGCCCGCTCCTCGGGACGAAATTCGTCGTCCTCGGCCACAACACGATCCGCGGCGCGGCCGGGGCGTCGATCCTCAACGCCGAATTGTTCAAGCTCGAAGGGTTGCTGCCGGTCTGATTCGACGTCGCTCGCTGAAGACGCCCGT
Organism: Thermomicrobiales bacterium; assembly: GCA_025928535.1. Classification (GTDB taxonomy): domain Bacteria; phylum Chloroflexota; class Chloroflexia; order Thermomicrobiales; family UBA6265; genus JAICJJ01. The sequence continues at coordinate 5,275 of JAICJJ010000120.1, read as the reverse complement.
CTCGATCGGTTTCGGGCGGGCGTCGCTGGGAGCGCCGCCCATCGCAATCTCCTCTAGACACAGCGCCGTCCCGCGTCGCGATCCGGTTCAGCTCGCCTTGTTGTTCGCGCCGCGTCCGCCCACAATTCAAGCCATGCGGCGGGCGCGCTCGACGCGCCGACGGCCTTCATCCAGCGGGAAGGGACAGCATGGCCATCGAAACCGAGAGCGCGACGCGGCCGATCGCCGCGTCGGTCGACGCGCCGTCCCGGCCGCGCAACCCCTGGCTGATCCTGGTCGTCCTCTGCGGCGCCGTTTTCATGGTCTTGCTCGATTCGACCATCGTCAACGTCGCTCAGCAAGCGATCATCGACGGTCTCGGCGCCAGTTTGACCCAGATTCAATGGATTCTCGACGCCTACGTCCTCACCTACGCCGTCTTGCTCCTTTCGTTCGGTCGGCTCGGCGACATCTTTGGGCGCAAGAAACTCTTCATGCTCGGCATGGCGATCTTCACCGCCGCGTCGGCGCTCTGCGGCGCGTCGGTGCTGCTCGGCCGCCTGCTTCATATTTCGCCCGCCGAGGCGTTGATTGTGGCGCGGGTGCTGCAAGGCGTCGGCGGCGCGATGATGATGCCGCAAACGTTAGCGCTCGTCGTCGTCGTCTTTCCGCCGGATCAGCGGGGGGCGGCGCTGGGTATCTGGGGCTCGATCGTGTCGCTCGGCGCGTTCGTCGGCCCGATTTTCGGCGGCTGGATCGTGACCAACTACGCCTGGGAATGGGTCTTCCTGATCAACGTGCCGATCGGGATCGCCGCCCTCCTCGCCACCGCGCCGATCGTGCCGGAATCGACCGATCCGCAGGCGTCGCGCCGCCTCGACTGGACTGGGCTCGTCCTGTCGTCCGCCGGCATCTTCGCCCTCGTCTTCGCGTTGATCCAGGGCAACGTCCTCGGCTGGACGAACCCGGTCATTCTCGGGCTGGTCGTCGCCAGCGTGCTGTTGCTGGCGGTCTTCGTCTGGTGGGAACGGCGCGCTCGCAATCCGATGATGCGGCTGGAGTTGCTCCGCATCCGCAATTTCTGGGTCGGCAGCGTCATCGGCTTCACCTTCGCCTTCGGCTTGCTCGGCATCTTTTTCCCGATGACCCTCTTCCTGCAAGGCGCGCTCGGCTTTTCCGCGATCAAGGCCGGGCTGACGACGTCGCCAATGTCGTTGATGATCATGATCGTCGCGCCGGTGGCCGGCCGCCTGACCGACCGCTTCGGCGCGCGCTGGATTCTCGTCGTCGGGCTTTCGTTGGCGACGCTCGGAGTGGTGCTCATGAGCCGGCGGATCACGGTCGACACCGACTGGTTGATGCTCTTGCCGGCCCTGATCGTCACCGGCATCGGCATGGGGTTGACCTTCGCGCCGACGACCACCGCCGCCATGGCCGACGTGCCGGAGCGCTTCGCCGGCAGCGCCTCCGGCATCCTCAACACCATGCGCAACGTCGGTCAGGTGCTCGGTATCGCCGTGCTCGGCTCGGTCCTGCAGACGAGTTTGGCGCGGCACGGCTGGGACCGCATTCAGACGGTCGCCGGCTTGCCGACCGACGTGCAATCCAGCGTCGTCGACCTCGCCCGCGACAGCCGCTTCGACCAGATTCCGGCCGCCGTGCCGCCTGCCCAGGCCGATGCGCTGCCGCAGATTTATGGGGCGCTGCAGCAAGCGTTCGTCGACAGCATGCATGACACGCTGCATGTCGGCGCGGCCATTTGTGTCTGCGCCGTCGCCCTCGCCTTCCTGGTCGTCAACCCGCGCCGCAAGCCCGCCGAAGCCGGCGAAGCGCGGGAGCGGACACGTCCGGTGGTCATGTTCGACTGACGTGTCCCGCGAGGCGGGGCGCGAACGAGGAGGTTCCATGGCGCGCGAACCGCAATCCGCATCCGGATTCGTCGACGTCGAAGGCGCGCGGCTCTGGCACGAAATCAGCGGTTCCGGTGCGCCGCTGGTTCTGATTCATGCCGGCATCGCCGACAGCCGGATGTGGGACGATCAGATGGCGCCGTTCGCGGCGGCCCACCAGGTGCTGCGCTACGACCTGCGCGGCTACGGCCAGTCGCCGGCGGTCGCCGGTCCCTTCGCGCACTGGCGCGATTTGCGCGGCTTGCTGGATGCGCTCGATCTGGAGCGCGTTGTGCTGGTCTGCTGCTCGATGGGCGGGTCGGCCGCGCTCGATTTCGCGCTCGAGCAACCCGAACGCGTCGCGGCGCTGGTCCTCGTCGGGACCCCGCCCGGCGGCTTCGAAATATTTGACGAGATGACGCCGCAACTGGACGAACTCGATGCGGCGTTCGAATCGGGCGACGTGGCGCGAGCGGCCGAGCTGGACATGCAAATCTGGGTCGATGGGCCACATCACGCGCCGAGTGAAGTCGATCCGGCCGTGCGGGAGCGGGCGCTGGCGATGGACCTGATCGCGATGGCCTCCGAGATGGCCGGGCTGGGCGAAGCGGAACCGCTCGATCCGCCGGCGGTCGAGCGGTTGGAGGCGGTTCGCGCGCCGACCCTCATCGTCAACGGCGACCTCGACGTGCCGGGCATTCTCCGCGCCGGCGCCCTCATAGCCGAGCGAATTCCAGGGGCGCGCACGGCAACCATCGCCGGCGCGGCCCATCTGTCGAACATGGAACAGCCCGACCGGTTCGCGCGAATCGTGCTCGATTTCCTGGACGAGGTTGGATTACCGGCGCCATCCGACCGTCATCCTGAGTGATCATGCCGCGGGGCGGCGCCCGCACGGCATGAAAAACTCCCCAGCACGGTCATTGCACTTGGGTCAGCGGGGAGTTTTTCAGAGCAGCGAAGTCGAAGGATCTCGTCGTTCATTGCGTCCAGAGCACGAGATGCTTCGACAAGCTGCTCTGAAAAACTCGGTTCTTCATGCCGTGAGGGCGCCGCCGTGCGGCATGACCACTCAGCATGACGGGGCGCGGCTCCGCATGACGGGGGGGTGCGGCCGCGCGAATCGGCGGCGACATGGGGCGATCGATGGATCGGGAATTCGCCGGAAAAGTGGCGCTCGTCACCGGCGCGAGCAAAGGCATCGGCCAGGGCATCGCCGAAGCGTTCGGCCAGGGCGGGGCGCGGGTCATCGTCAACTACCATCACGATGAAGCGGGAGCGCGGGAAACGGCCGCGCGCGTCGTCACGGCGGGCGGCAGCGCTCGCATCGTTCAGGCCGACGTCGGCGACGAGGCCGCCGTGCTGGACATGTTCGCGTCGCTCGATCGGGACGAAGCGCGGATCGACATCCTCGTCAACAACGCCGGCCGCGACGGCTCCGGCAAGCCGCTGGTCGAGACGACCCTGGCCGAATGGCGCGATCTCCTCGATTCAAACCTGACCGGGGCGTTTCTCTGCGCGCGGGAAGCCGCCCGCCGGATGCTGGCCGCGGGACGCGGCGGCCGGATCGTGAACATCACCTCCGTTCACGAAGAAGCGTGCGACATGGTCGGCCAGGGGGTTTACCAGACCAGCAAGGGGGCGCTCCGCAACCTGACCCGTTCGCTCGCGCTCGAATTGGCGCCCCACGGCATCACGGTCAACGCCGTCGGGCCGGGAATGATTCTGACGCCGATGAACCAGCGTGCGCTCGACGACCCGGCCTACCGCGCCTGGGCCGAAGCGCAGATTCCGCTTCGCCGCGCCGGCACGCCGGCCGACATCGCGGCAATGGTCCGATTTCTCGCGTCGGACGTGGCCGCGTATTGCACGGGTCAAACCCATTTCGTCGACGGCGGCTGGCTCTTGACCTGGCCGCCGGTCTGATCTCCCGGCGCTCACGGCACGCGAAATGCGCGAGGAGCGCGGATTCGACTGCATGAAGCGCCGACGGAGACCCAGACGATGCCTGAACCCGAAAACGCCGGCCGCGCCACGCCGCGGCGGCGCTTGATCACCCGGCGCGCGATCACGCGCGGCGCCGCCCTGGCGGTACCAGTCGCCGTGGGCATGCGCATCGCGGCCGCGCAATCGACTCCGCCATCGAGCCTCGACCCCGCGGCGGTCGCCGCCGACATCGCCGCGATGAATCTTCTCCTCACATTCGAGCACGTGCTGGCCGCGCTCTATGACGACGCGCTGATGACCTTTGACGCGAACGCGATGCTCGCCGTGACCAAGGATTCCGCCGTGCGGCTAGCGCTCGAACAGGCCCGGGATGACGAAGTGACGCATGCGTCCACGCTGGCGAGTTTCGTCACCAATCTCGGCGGCACGCCGTCGGCGGCGGCGCGCTATGTCTGGGGCTACGCTGGCGTTCAGGATATGCTCGAAACGGCCCGCTCGCTCGAAAATAGCGCGTCCGCCGCCTATGGCGGCGCCATCCCGCTCGTGAGCACCCCCGACGCGATCACGGCTCTGATTGGCATTCACAGCGTCGAAGCGCGGCATGCGGCCTACCTGGCCGACCACACCGGCGCGCCGGCGTATCCCGATCCGATCGACCAGCCATTGAATGCCGACGACGTGGCCGCCATCCTCTCGCCCTTCGTCATCGGCGGCCTGACGATCGCCGCCGCGAGTCCCGTAGCCGCGGTCGCCGTCACGCCGACGCCGGAGCCGCCCGCGACGCCGGCGCCGACCGGCACGCCAGCGCTCGCCGTCGCGGAGGCGACCGCAACGCCAACGGCGACGAAGCGCCCGAAGCACCGGACTAAGTCCCAGCCGGCCGGCACCCCGGCGGCCAAGGGGGCGAAGAGCGTCAAGGGCGCGAAAAACGCGAAAAAGAAGAAGGGAAGCAAGGGCGGCAAGAAAACCGCGACGCCGGCGGCCCAGCAACCGGCGGTGCCGCCGTCGCCGACGCCGACGCCGAGCGCGTCCTCGTCTTCACTCGGGACGGCGACGCAAGCCTCGTTCGGCGGCACGCCCGGCCTGGACAGCGTGATCGCCGACGCGGCGAAGCGATGGGGCGTCCCGGCCGACCAGATCGAGGTCGTCAGCAACGAACCGCACGAGTGGTCGTCGGCGGCGCTCGGCTGCCCGAAGCCGGGCGAGATGTACGCGCAGGTGATCACGCCCGGCTACGTCGTGTTGCTGCAAACCGGCGATCAGCGCATCGAGTATCACCTCGACACGAAAGGCAACTTCGTCGATTGCGAATCGACCTGAACGACGCAGCGAACGCGCCCGGCCGGACGGAGGCGCCCCGTCATGCTGAGCGCAGTCGAAGCATCTCGTTCTCTGGAAACAGAGACCGACGAGATCCTTCGAATGCGCTCAGGACGACCAAAACTGACGCGCCCCGGCCG
>JAICJJ010000056.1 GCA_025928535.1 Thermomicrobiales bacterium | reverse complement strand
AGGAGCGCGCCACGCATCTGGCAGGCTACGCGGCGACGAGCCGGCTGGTCTTCGGGCCGCGCACGGCGTATCGCACGCCGACGGGCCGCGTCCACGAAGACGGCCAGCCGGGTCCGCTGCGCGGACTGCTCGGCCAGCGGCTGCTCAATTTCGACGGCATGCGGCCGGGGCTGGCGGTTCATGCCGGCGGGAATGCGGTCGAGACGTGGGCGGAGTCATACAAGCCCGATGGCGCCGACGTGCTGGCGACCTACGACGACGGGCCGCTGGCCGGCCAGGCGGCGGTCACACGCAACGGAAACGCGATTTCGATCGGCGCCTGGAGCGCCGGCTTGATCGCGTCGGTGCTGACCCAGGCGCTGGCGGAGGCGGGCGTGCCGGCGACGCCGCTGCCGGAGGGGGTGCGGGTGGCGCGCCGGGGCGGCAGCGAGGTCTGGATGAACTTCAACCAGGAGCCGGCGACGTTGCCGGACGGCTCGACGATCGGCCCGGTGTCGTTCGACATCCGGGGTTGACGGCCCGGCGGCGTTCGCCCAGCCGGGCCAGGCGTCAACGCTCGGTGGTGGAAGCGAGGGGGATCGGATCGGTTGGGGCCGTGTCGTGGACACGCCGGAGGAGAGACACGGATTCCTCCTCGATCTGCTCTCCGGCGGCCGGCGCCACCTGGCAGGCATGGGTTACTTCGTAGCCGCCTTCCTCATAGGCGGCTCGTGTCGGCACATAGCCGATCGTGCCGTTAGCGTATCCGGCGAACAGCGTGTGCTGGAACGGCGAACGCGCCACGATCGACTGACCGATCTCGGTGAAGATTTCGCCCGGCGCGGCAACCACTCCCAGCGCGTGGCCAAGGCGCAGCGCCATCAACTCCGCTTCGACGGGTGGAACCGGCACGCCGCCCTGCAAGGCTTCCAATCCCTTTCGCGCCCGCTCCAATCGCAACGCTGCCCACCACCGCGCGCCGGCGTCGCCTTCCGTGCCGAGCCGCTCTTTCTGCATCGCGAGCAGGTCGACCGCCGTGCGGCCTTCTTCGATCGACGCGGGGAGCAGCGGCGGGAGGAGAAGGCGGGAGCGCGCCACTCCGATTCCGCCGTCGGTCGTCTCAGTGTTTGGCGTCGAACTCCAGTACGTGCGGATGGCTTCGGCGCCGAGCGGCAGCCCGAGGCGCGCGAGATGCGTCCAGTCCCAGCCCATGAGCAGGGGATTGATGTTGCCGGCGGCGCCTTGCAGGAAAAGACTCATCGCGCCGGTCTGCTCTTCGACCAGGCGACGGGCAGTGCCGACGAAATCGGCGCTGATGTCGGTGCATTTGCTCCCCAGCGAAACCGGATGGCAGGCGTAGTTGAGGACGGCGGCCAGGGGTTGGCCATCGGCGCGATCGACGCGCAGGACGGCGACGCGCGGATCGATGGGACCGCCCGGATTCTGACCGAGAACGATCTGCCCTTCGGCGGCGCGCTCCCGACGATTGATGCCGATGCGCGCCTCTCCCGCTCCGAACCCCAGCCGGCACGGCACGGCCGAGGCGCGGGCCATCGCCACGGCGCCCGCCAGCACGTGAACCAGGTTTGCGAGGTACGCCGCCTCCACCAGAGGGTCCTGCTCGCCCCGGTCCGGCTCCGTCAGCGGTCCGTAGTGGGTGTGGCTGCACGCGATCGCGATGTGATCCGCCGGCACGTCGGCGATCCGGCTCGCCGCTTCGCGCGTCGCCCGCACCTCCTTGTCGCGCAGAAAGAGGAGATCGCAGGCAATGATCGCCAGGCGGCTGACGCCCGTCGTCTGCGAGGTTCCTTGCGGATGTGCCGGCGGCCCCTCTAGCACGAGGGCGGTGGCCGTGAGGTCGTCGTGGACGCCACTCGCCGGACCTCGCCCGGCGAAGCCGATCATGGGAATCCCGATCGGCGGCGTGATCGTGACGCGAGCCACTCCAGCGCGCAGCGCAGTGCCCAAGAATTCCTTCCGGTTCTGTGAGTCGCCAATGCGAACTGGCATACCGACCCCGCCTCGCTACAGGCGGGGCCGACACATCGCGCTACGCTGGCGTTAGTTGTTCCGACTGCGATTCCCACCAGGCGCGCAGGTCATCCCGGCGCTCGGCGATCTTGGCGACCGCGTCAACAATCTGGCGCACCCCCTCGGGACCGGCCAGCAGCAACTGATGCGGGATCGTCACCTGTTCGTGCTGGCTGATCCGCTCGACTACCGGCAGATGCATCTGGTGGTACGCGGGCACATGCTCCAACCCGCGCAGCGGCGACGATTGCAGCGCCTTGGGCGCGAACGCGGCGTAGCGGTAGACCGGAATCCCATAGGCGACCGACGCCGGCACGCCTTCCGCGCGCAGGGCGGTCAGGAAGGCATCCCGTGGAATCCCGTCCAGCGCGTCCTGCTGATACCGATAGACGGCGAAATAGTAGCCGCGCTGCGTGACGCGCGCATCGCGCCGCTGGGGGAGGAAGATCCCGGTCTCGGCGAGACCGGCGTCGAGCAGGCGTCCGGCCGCATCCCGCGCTTCGACCTGGTCCGGCAGACGCGCGAACTGCGCCAGCAGGAGCGCTGCCTGAAGGTCGGAAAGGCGATAGTTGGACGCCAGCGCATAGTGCAGATAGCCCGGCCGGTCGGTCCGTCGTCCGATGTTGTGCAGCAACATGGCCCGTTCGGCAAGCGCATCGTCGTTGGTCAGGATGATGCCGCCCTCGCCGGACGGGAGCGCCTTGCTTTCCTGGAACGAGAAGGAGCCGAAGGAGCCGAAGGCGCCGACGCGCGTGCCGCGCCAGGCGCTCCCCTGCGCATGGGCCGCGTCCTCGATCAGATGCAGCCCGTGCTGGCGAGCCAGCGGCAGGAGGCGGTCGAAGTCGAATGGCATGCCCCCATAGTGGACGCCGATGATGGCGCGGGTGCGCGGGGTGATCGCGACGGCGGCCGATTCCGGATCGATCGTCAGGGTCTCGGCGTCGATGTCGGCAAAGATCGGAACCGCGCCCACCTCGGCGACGGCGGATGCTGTGGCAATGAAGGTCAACGCCGGGACGATGACCTCGTCGCCGATGCCGACATTGAGCGTGCGCAGGATGAGTTGCAGCGAGACGGTGCCATTGGCGACGGCGATGCCGTGGCGCGCGTCCTGATAGGCGGCAAACGCCTGCTCGAATCGCTCGGCGTACGACTCGCGGTGGAGCCGGCCCCACCGGCCGCTCCGCAGCACGTCGAGCAGCGCCGCCTCCGTCGGCGCGTCGGCGAGACCGGGCCAGGCTCCGGCTTGGGCGTCGAGATCGGCGGCCACCGCCGGCCCGCCGGTAATCGCAAGTTGGCTCATGTCGCACGTCACCTTTCGAGGCTCTCGATCAGGGCTGCCGCACCGGCAACCAGCGCTGCGCCGACGTTGGGGAGGTACGGCGGCAACTGGAGAATCCGGGGAACGAGCGTCGCGGCATAACCGCCCGCCGCGAAGTCTTCCGGATCGGGGAGATAGCCAATGAAGGGGCCGAACAACGTGGTGACCACCGTCGTGGGGAAGGGCGACCGCGCCGTGATGGCCTGCCCGAGCGCGGTGAAGACCTCGCCCGGCAGATGCAGCCAGACCTCGTCATTGAAGAGCAGGGCCGCCAGGGGAACGGCGAGATGCGCTGGCTGGATCGCCAGTCGGGCGCGCATCGCCTCCGCCCAGTCGTCATAAAACCGCAACCAGGCCGTCGGGTCTCCGTCGGAATCCGTGACCCGGATCGAGCCATACTCGGTCTGCGCCTCGACAAGCGCTGTAGCGATGTCGGCTTCGCTCAGTTGCGCCAATGGCAGCGGTACGTCGCGTCGAGCCAGGCGGAGCTGAAGGGTGGGCGTGGTCGCGACCGAGCGCAGCGTTGTCAGAAGCGCCTGCGTCACGAGTTCGGCGCTCAACTCCATGCCCTCGAAGTCGAACCCGTGCCAGGCGACCACCGGGTCGATGTCGCCGCAGACGCCCAGGCGGAAGATGGTTTCGCCGTACCCCTCCTCCCGCAGACGGCGCGCGACCTGCCCCGGCCAGTCGCCGGAAATCGCCGTGCCGGCCGGGGTCCGCCGGTCGATGCTGACCGGATGACACCCGTGACTGAAGAGGACGACCTCCGGCTCGCCGGCCATGCTGTCGATGCGCAGGACGTGCAGTCCCCGGTCGATTGGTCCGTCGGGCCGCACCCGATTGAAGCCGAGCGCCGGCGCCGTGCCGTGGCCGGCGCCGATTCGAACGGGATGGAGACCGGCGACGGCCGCGGCCGCCGCCTCGGCGCTCCAGGCTGGCAGACGTTCGACGTACGACGGTTCGACCAGCCCCCAGCCGGCCATGTGCAGCGCAGCCGGTCCCGAATGCGTGTGGGTGCTGCTCATCAGCACCTGTCCGGCGTCCAGACCGGCCGCATCGGCCGCCTGCGCGGCGATGGCGTCGGTCAATTGCCAACTCAGGCCCACCAGATCGAGGCTGAGCAGCAGCGTCCGCTCGCCGGCATCGTCTTCCAGCGCGAGCGCCCGCGCATACAGATCGTCATGCACGATGGTCGATCGCCGTTCGAGAAAGACGCCGTATCCGGCGAGTTCGACGCCGGGCGGCGGCGTAATGGAAATCTTTGCAAAACCAGCCCGCCCCATGGGTGTCGATGCGCTCCTTTCCCTGCCCGTCGGCTTCGGACCGTTATCCCTTGATGCCGCTCAGCATCAGGCTGTTGATGATCTGGCGACGGCCGATGATGAAGACGACGAGCACCGGCAAACTGGCGATGACGGCCATTGCCAGCATCTGCGCGTAGTTCGTCGAATACCGCGTGCTGAATTTCGTCAAACCGAGCGGGATCGTTTCCATTTCGTCGCTCTGGATCACGATCAGCGGCCAGAGCAGGTTGTTCCAACTGTCCAGGAAGGTGAGGATGCCGAGGGTGGCGAGGGCTGGCCGCGCCAGCGGCAGGACGATTGTCAGAAAGATCCGCGCTTCTCCCGCGCCATCGATGCGAGCGGCGTCGAAGAGTTCGCCGGGGAGCGCCTGGATGAACTGCCGCATCATGAAGACGGCGAACCCCGTGAGCGCGCCGGGAATGATCAGACCCTGATAGGTGTTGACCCAGCCAAGGTTCCGAACCAGCGCAAACAGGGGGATCATGATCACCGGGAAGGGAATCATGAACGTGCTGAGGATCAATCCGAACAGCAGGTTGCGGCCGGGAAAGCGAAACTTGCTGAAGCCGTAGCCGGCCATCGCGCCGAAGAAGACGGTGGTCGCCGTGACCGAGCCGGCAATGAGCGTGCTGTTCAGAAAGTACCGGCCGAACGGCGCCACCGCGAAGGCGTCGGTGTAGTTGTTCCAGTTGAGCGAGGTCGGAAGCCACCGCATGGGTACGGAGAAGATGGTGTCGTTCGTCTTCAACGAAGAGAGAACCGTCCAGACGACCGGGATCACCGTCAGCACTGCCACCAGCGCCAGCACCACCTGAATGGCCAGGCGCGCGGTGATCGTCTCGCCCCGCCAGGATCGCTTCCGCGACGTATTCGCGGCGGATGTCGCCGGCACGCTCATAGAACCTCCCTGCCAAACAGGCGGAATTGAAGCGCGGTGAAAATCAGCGTGATGAACAACAGCATGAACGCCATCGCCGATGCCTGACCGGCATGCAGAAACTGGAAGCCGGTCTGATAAATCAGCAATGGCAACACCCGGGTCGCCGTGCCCGGTCCGCCGTTGGTCATCACATATGGCAGGACGAAGGAGGTCAGCAGGGCGGCGACGGACGTGGCCGTCACGAGCAGCAGGCGCGGCGCCAGCAACGGCAGCGTCACGTCCCGCGTTACTCTCCAGCGCGAAGCGCCGTCGATCACGGCGGCTTCGCCGTAGTCAGGGGGAATGCTCTGGAGCCCGGCCAGCAAAATGAGGGTGTCGTAGCCGAACGAGGCCCAGATGCTCACGATGACGATGGCGTGGAGCGCGTAGTCGGCGGACGCCAGCCAAGGCAATGGTTCCACGCCGACGATGCCCACGAGGTTGTTCACCGGACCGCTCGGCTGATACAGCAACCCCCAGATGATGGCGGAAACGACCGCCGGCATCACCACCGGCACAAAGTAGACGACCTGGTAGGCCCCGTTGAGACGCAATCGCTGATTCAGAAACAGCGCCAGCATCAGCGACAGCAAAATCAACGGAACCGCGGCTTCGATGGTATAGCGAAGCGTGATGCTCAACGACGACAGAAAGTTCGGATCGCTGACGAGAGCGGCGTAATTCGCGAGTCCGATCCAGACCGGAGGCGTCAGCAGATCCCAACTCGTGAGGCTGAGATACAGGGCATACGCCATCGGATAGAAGAAGAAGAGCGCGAAGAACAGGACCGCGGGAAAAACGAACGCCATTCCCACCAGCGCCTGACGCCGCTCGAGCGACAGGACAGGTCGCGTTATGTCGGTCCTCGGCGCCGCTCTGGCTCGCGTCGTCATCAGGCCAGGCCTCCCGGACGGGGAACAGGGAGGCGCGCGGCCGGTGCCGCGCACGCCTCCGTGCGGAAGAACGATCAGGAATTCAGCAGCGGCGTGACGCTGGACTGGGCGTTTTGCAGCGAGGTTTTGGCGTCGTCGCCCGATCGCACGATCGCATCGACGGTCCGCCCCACGATGTCGGAAATCTCGTTGAAGTGATACAGGCTCGGCGGGTATTTGCCGCGCGCCAGTTCCTTCTGGAAGACATCCCAATTCGGGGATTTGGCGGCCACGTCGCTGTCGGCGGTGGCTTTGTCTCCGATGAAGAGCCCTTCGTTTTCGAAGTAGTCCGTGCCGTGGGACGACAGGAAGGCGACGAACTTCCAGGCCTCAGGCTGGTGGGCGGACTTGGCGCTGACGGTGAGCCCGTAGCCGTAGAGATCGCCGGCAATGTCCGGACCGCCTTCGAAGCGGGGGTAGGGAACCGGGATCGCATTCTTGCCGACCTTGGACGTATCCAACGTGCCCCGATACCAGGAGCCGCCGGTCAGCATCATCGCGGCGACCCCGTTCTGGAAGAGATCGCGGTCGGCGGTGGCCGTCGTTCCGTTGAGGGCCGGATCGGTGATCTTGTCTTTCTGGACGAAGCCGGAAAGCGTCGTCACGGCCTTCATGACCGGATCGCTCGTCAGGAACGCCTGGCGGCCGTCGTCGCTGAAGAGTTGGCCCCCCGCCTGGCGCACCATCGCGTCGAAGACCAGTATCTGGGCGCCGGGGAACCCCAACGGCAACGCGATGGCTTCCTGCGTCACCTGGCCGGAGTTCCGGATCATCAATTTCGGACCGATCGAACTCAATTCCTCCCAAGTGCGCGGGTAGTCGACGCCCGCGGTTTCGAACATCTGGGTGTTGACCCACATGACGTAATCGCTGAGCTCATGCGGCAGGGCGTAGAGTTTCCCATCGAAGACATAGCCGCTGAGGGCGTTGGGGATGTACTTTCCCTGGAGTTCGTCGAGCGAGGACACGCCGGCGGCGCTGAGGTCGACCGGAGCGAGCATGCCGCGCTGCCAGACAGCGGGAACGTCGGTCGAGCCGAAGTTGACGATGTCGGGCGGCGTCCCCGCGACCGTCATGGCTTCGAACTTGGTGAACAGGTCCGCATCCGGGACCGTGACATAATCGACCTTGATATTCGGGTTCGCCTGCTCGAATTGCTTGATGAGATCCGTCTCCAATTTGTTGGCCGGCGGATCGACATGGCGCAAGAAGGTCACCGATGTCGCCTGCGCCGCCGCAGGACGGACGAGACGGTCGCCGGCGCCGAGCACGAGCCCGGCCGCTCCCGCGGCCTTCAGCACACGGCGTCGGTCGACGCGGTTTCGCTGCCACGACGTGAGCCCACGCGGATTCATCTCGTCCTCCTTCGCAATCCGATTGCTGCTCGCACCCTGACCACGCCGGCCGATCGCTCGCGGCCATGGCGGCAGCCTGCTCGATTCCAAACCGCCGGTTCGCATGATCGAAATGGCAATGAATCAGCAACCCGGGCGCCGTGTCGCCAGGCGTGACGGCCTGGCGGCCCGACTGCCTGAATATCAGGCAGCGCATCCGAACGGCCGCGCTTGCACGCATGGGGCGGGGGCGTGTCGCTCCGCCCGATCACCCACCGATACCCCCCCTTCCCAGGCACGAGCGCCAACGGGATGAACTGGCGGACAAGCCGTCGTCGATCTCCTCACACTGGCGGACACCCCTGGGGCGGAGCATCGATGGCGGCGGGCGCATCTTACGGCGTTTTCATGCGGGCGCCTATAGGTCTGCCGCCGGGCGTGCGATGCAACATTTCGCGGCGTGGCCGCGACCCGTCATGCTGAGCGAAGTCGAAGCATCTCGTTCTTCGTATCGACGGCAGACGAGATACTTCGACTTCGCTCAGGATGACCGTAGGGCGACGCGGACCGTCTCCCGCCAAACCTTGACGCGCACCCACCTCCCGGGAAGATGGCCGCGGTCGCACAAGCGAGCGGCGCACTCAGTCTCTACGCTTTCCGTAAGTCCTCCTCCGGGAACGACCGCCCGGATACAAAAGGTCGTTCCGGCGCTACAGCATCTGGCTGGTTCCGCGCCGGGCCAGGCGTCCCCAGCCCTGATCGCCGACGATCTCGCCGTGGTCGTAGACGACGCGGCCCCGGCTGATCGTCATCACCGGCCAGCCGGTGACCGTCCACCCCTCGTAGGGAGAATAGTCGGCGTTCGTCTGCGTGCGCGAACTGTCGACCGGGCGCGTCAGGTTCGGGTCCCAGATCGTGATGTCCGCGTCGGAGCCGACGGCGATCGTCCCTTTGCGCGGGAAGAGGCCGAAGAGCCGCGCGGCGTTCGTCGACGTGACTTCGACGAAGCGGTGAGGCGAGATGTGGCCGGCGCCGACGCCCGCGGAGAAGAGCATCGGCAGGAGCGTGTCGAGGTCGGCAACGCCCGGTCGCAGGTTCGTCAGATCCGCCGCCGGGTCCAGTTTGTCGCTCAGCGACCAGGGGGCGTGGTCGGTGCAGAAGGTCTGGATATCCCCCGCCCAGAGCCCGTTCCAGAGCGCGTCGACGTCGCGCTGCGTCCGCAGCGGCGGCTGCCCGATGTACTTCGCGGCGTCGGGCTCGGCGAACCGCTCGTCGGTCAGATAGAGATACAACGGCCGGGTTTCGACATAGACCTCGATCCCCCGGGCGCGGGCGCGATGACACGCTTCGAGGGCCGCCTGGCTCGAGAGATGGACGACATAGATCGGCACGTCGGCGGCTTCGGCGAACCCGATCGCGCGGGTGACCGCGACCTCTTCGGAGTAGATGGGGCGGCTCGCAGGGTAATGCGGCGCGGTGGTCTTCCCGGCCGCGACCAACCGCTCGGTGAGGTGGCTGATGATGCACCCGTCTTCGCAGTGAATGAGCGAAATCATGCCGAGTTCGGCGGAGCGCCGCATCAGGTCGAGATAGTCGCGCGCCCGGCCGTCGAAGTTGCTCAGCACCATGAAGATCTTCAGGCTCGTATGACCCTGCTCGACCATCGTCGCGAGGGCGTCGGCGGTGAGTTCGCCCGGGTCGAGCACGACCGGATGCAAGGCGAAATCGACGTACGCCATCTCCGCGGCGGCCGCGCTGACTTCGGCGAGCATCGCCGGCACGGTCTGCCGAGGTTTCGGCGTGGTGATGTTGCCGACCGTCGTGATGCCGCCGGCCGCCGCGGCCCGCGTGCCGCTGGCGAAGTCGTCCGCCCATCGCATTTCGCCGCGTTCCGAGACGGCGGGCGTCAGGTGGACGTGCATGTCGATGCCGCCGGGCATGACCAGCATGCCGGAGGCGTCGATTTCGCGCTGGGCGGTGAAGTCCCCGCCGAGTTGCACGATCGTCTCGCCGCGAATGGCGATGTCGGTTTCGGAACGGCTCGAGGCGGTGATCACGGACCCGTTCCGAATCGCGAGATCGACGTGGCCAACGTCCGACATCACCGATCTCCCCTGCTTCACCTTCGCCGAGTCCGCACGCAACCATCGTCGCAGGCGAGGCGCCCGCGCCGCAAGACGCGCTGCCGCGAAGGGTGCGGGTCAACGTTTTGCGGCGTCCCCGCCGGTAGGGGCACGGCATGTGT
>JAICJJ010000165.1 GCA_025928535.1 Thermomicrobiales bacterium | reverse complement strand
CGCTTCCCGGCCGCCCACGTTTTGCAAATATTCCATCACCACCCGCTTGCCGGCGACATCTATCTTATTCAAGCGGCCGGGGGTCTGGAAAAAGTTCGAGGAAAAGGTGCGCAGCCCGTGCCGGATGTGTTCGAGTTGCACATCCTGGGCGAAGGCCGCCGCCGCCGCCGCCAGCGCGTTGGCGACGTTGGCCCGGACGCGTCCGTTCAACGTCGCCGGAATCTGCTCGACCAGCAGCAGGCTCGTGTCGCGCCGGTGTTCGATCAGGGTGATCATCTCGCCATGCCGCGTCGGCCGCAGCACCACCGCCTTGCCTCGCTCTCGCAGATGGTCGCGGATGACCGGGTTGTCTTCGTCCATGCTGAAGAAGATGATCTCGCCCCGCGCCGTCCGCGCCATCTCGACCGTCCACGGGTTGTCGGCGTTGAGGACCGACGCCCCGTCGGAAAAGGTCGCCTGCGGCACGACCGCCTTGACGCGCGCCAACTCCGCCAGCGTGTTCACCCCGGCCAGGCCGAGATGATCGGCGGCGACGTTGGTGACGACCGCGACGTCGCACCGGTCGAAGCCGAGGCCGGAACGCAAGATGCCGCCCCGCGCCGTCTCCAGCACCGCGTAGTTGATGACCGGATTTTTCAGCACCATCCGGGCGCTCGTCGGGCCGCTCATGTCGCCGGCGGCGATCTGCGTGCCGTCGATGTAGATGCCGTCGGTGGTCGTCATGCCGACGACCTTGCCTGCCTGCTTCATGATGTGGGCGATCATGCGGACCGTCGTCGTCTTGCCGTTGGTGCCGGTGACCGCGACGATCGGCACGCGGGAGGCGCTGCCGGGCGGAAAGAGCATGTCGATGACCGCCCGGCCGACGTGGCGCGGGTGCCCTTCGGTCGGATGGGTGTGCATTCGGAAGCCGGGCCCGGCGTTGACCTCGACGATGGCGCCCCGCGTTTCCCGGACCGAGACGGCGATGTCGGACGTGATGAAGTCGATGCCCGCCACGTCGAGGCCGACGACCATCGCCGCCTGCCGCGCGATTTCGACGTTGTCGGGATGGATGTCGTCGGTGCGGTCGATCGAAGTGCCGCCGGTGCTCATGTTGCCGGTCAATTTGAGTTGGACGAAGCGGCCTTCGTCCGGCACGCTTTCCAGCGTCAATTCCTGCTTGGCGAGGACGTCGCGCGTCTGCGCGTCGACGTGAATGCGGGTCAGGATCTTTTCGTGTCCGACGCCGCGACGCGGATCGGCGTTGGTCAGGTCGATCCATTCCTCGACGGTGCGCGCGCCGTCGCCGACGACGTGCGCCGGCACCCGCTCGGCGACGGCGACGACCTGGTTGTTGACGACCAGAATCCGATAGTCCTTGCCCGTGATGAAACTTTCGACCACGACCGGGCCGGCGCGGCTTTCCCGGTCGGCGATCGGGAAGGCTTCGCGCACCGCCGCTTCGTCGGCCAGATCGATCATCACGCCGCGGCCATGATTGCCGTCGAGCGGCTTGAGGACGACCGGGTAGCCGATCCGCCGCGCCGCGTCGACCGCTTCGTCGACGCCGCGCACGACGAGCGAACGCGGCACCGGAATGCCGACTTCGTGCAGCATCCGGTTGGTCAATTCCTTGTTGCCGGCGATTTCGACCGCGATATTGGCGGTGTCGGAGGTGACCGTCGCCCAGACCCGCTTCTGATGGCAACCGTGGCCGAGTTGGACGAGCGACCGGCGCGGATCGAGCCGCAGCACGGGAATTTCGCGCCGCTCCGCTTCCGAGACGATGGCGGCGGTCGACGGCCCGTAGGCCAGCCGCTCGGCGACGCGGATGATGCCATCTTCCAATTCGCGCACGAAATCGAAATCGGGCTCGGTTCCGTAGATCAGGTGGTTGAGCAGCCGCAGCGCCAGCCGCCCCGCTGCCAGCCCGACGTCTTCCTGCTCGTACTGATAGACGACGTCGTAGACGCCTCGTTCGCCCGCACCCCGCGTCTTGCCCCGCGTCACCTCGGCGCCGGCGAGATTTTGCAGTTCGAGGGCGACGTGCTCCAGCACATGCCCCATCCAGGTGCCCTCGCGCATGCGCTGCAAGAAGCCGCCCGGCTTGCCGACCGAGCAGTTGTGGTCGTAGAGCGAGGGGAGCAATTCGGTCAGATGCTCGTAAAACCCCGGAATCTTGTTGGTCGGCCGATCTTCGAGCTCGCCGATATCGACCACCAGATGAATGGCCGGCATCCGCGCCCAGATGTTCGGTCCGCGATAGACGGTGGTCTTGCGAATCTCCAGCACGGCGGTCCCCCCATGGAGGCGTTCGGGGCGCGTTGACGTCTGTCGGCGGACAGTTTCGCACGGATGTCGGAGGTCCCTCACCCCCTGCCCCCTCTCCCGCTGCGGCGAGAGAGGGGAACGTCTCCCCTCGCCCATCGCAATGGGAGAGGGGTTGGGGGTGAGGGAGTCGCCAACATTGCGGCAACCGCCAAATCATGCGATAATCGCGACGGATTCCTCCATTCCGACGAGGTTCTACGCTGGCTTCCGGAGGAATTGGGACGAGACATGGACGAATCCGACGGTCGTCGCGGCCTGCGGCGACAGAGGAGGACGCGGATCGACGCCGAACTCGCCCGACCCGCGGCGGCGCCCGATTTTCAACCGGACAATCCCCCGTCAGCGGACGGCGTGCCGTCCGACGCCCGCGACTGGCTCGATCGCCATCCGCGCCTGGCCCGCATCGACGAACTGAGCGACGCGGCGCTGACGGTGCTGGCGATCCTCCTCGCGCCGCTGGTGCTGATTCCGTTCGAGGTCGTCTTGCCGGGCGGTCTCGGGCAAGCGCTGATCTGGGCCGGCTACGCCATCTGGGGCGTCTTCGTCCTCAATCTGCTCGTGCGGCTGGCGCTGGCGCCCGATCGCGTCGCCTACCTCCGGACGCACTGGCTCGACGCGGCGATCGTCGTCGCGCCGATCCTGCAATTGCCTCCCTTCGGACCGGAAACGGGGCGCATCTGGTGGGCGATGATCGCGGCCGTGCGCGGCCTGGTCGGCGTCCGCGGCGCCTTCAAGACTCAGGGCCTCGTCTACATCCTCGCCGTTCTCGCCGTGCTTGTCGGCTCCGCCGCCGATCTTGTCTATCAGGCGGAAAAGGCGGCCGGGTCCAACGCGACGATCAAGACGTATGGCGACGCCCTCTGGTGGACCTTCGTCACGATGAGTTCGACCGGCTACGGCGACAAATATCCCGTCACCGCCGCCGGCCGAACCATCGGCGTCGGCCTGATGATCATGGGGATCGCCGTCTTCGGCCTGGTCACGGCCAAACTGGCGCAATTTTTCGTCGAAGCGGAAGAAGGGTTGACCCGCACCGATCTCGACAGCCGCTTGCAACGTCTCGAATCGGCGCTCGGGCTACAGGTGCAACGCCAGAAAGACCTGGCCGACAAGGCGATGCGGATCGCCCGACGGACCAAGACCCGGCAAAACAAGCAGCGCAGCCAGGCAAACAATCGCGGGTCGCGCAACGGCCGGGAGACGGCCGACGCCGGCAGGCGCCACGACGCCGGCCAGCGGTCCAACCGATCCGCCAAAACGGACGCCTCGGCGAACGGCGCCGGCATCGACGCCGCTCCCTCAGCCGCATCGACGGCGAAGGCGGAACGGCGCGCCGACCGCCACCCGAATCGGGAGACCAGGTCGCAACCCGATCTCGTGGCGCCCAATGGCCGCAATGCAGGTCGCCGCGGCGCCGGCAAGGACGATCGGCGGTCGGACAAGGCGGAACGCAAATCGGACCGCCGCGCCGGACGCAACGCCGGGGTCGGACCGGAGGCGGTCGAACCGATGCCGATCCCGACGCCGTTGCCCGTTCCCGCGTCGCGGCTGGCTGCCGTGCCGTCCGCGGCCGATGCCGCCGAGGAGATCACGTCATCCCGACCGCCGCGCCCCGCCGGATCGCGCCCCCGGGCCGGCGGCGGCTCGAACGTCGGGCGGCGCGCCGCGTCCGGCTCCGACGCGGCCTGAGCGGAATGCTCAGGATCGCGGCCGGTCGCCCACGCAAGAGCGACCCACCCGCGCGGCCGGGCGGTCTGGCCGCGCCTACCGATGGCGCTTCCGGGACGCGCTGACGAACGTCTTGAAGTAGTGGTCTTGCGAGGGAAAGACGACCCACGGCGAATTGGCGTCCGCGCGCTGCGCGTTGCCGCCGCGCGGATAGGGGCCCGGTCCCGTCACGCCGCCGTTTCCGTCCCACGCGATCGCGAACTCGATCGACACGTCGGAATGGGGAATGATCGCGTAGACCGTTCCCTTTTTGACGGGCGCCGGGCGCGAGAGCGAGAAGACGTAGAAGCCCTCCTTCGTCACCGCGGTCGTGGCGATGCTGCCGGAGCCGAGCGCCGCGCCATCGGTCCGGGGGATGCCCGCCGCGTTGGTCGGGTAAATGTCGAGGAAAATCTTGCCGGAGGGAAGCGGCTCGCCGAAATCGCGTTCGAGGTAGACCGCGACCCGATCGAGCGAACCGGTCGTCCCGGCCGTGAAGGTTTGGCCGTCGGTGGCCGTCATCTCGATGCCGGCGCCGAAGCCGCCCCCGTCGGTGTGCGGGTTTTGCTGGTCGAGTTTGGCGCCGGCCAACGCGATGGTCGCGCCCAAACTTGCCGTCGCCGCAGCGAGGAGCAGGGCCGCCGCGCCGATCGCCGCCAGCCGTCCGATCGCCGGTCTCATCCGTGTCGTCAAATTCTGCATCGCCTGTTCTCGTCGGTTGAACGCATCCAGACGAGGCCCTCCGCCTCGTCACGACCGACGATAGGGCGCGGCGGCCCCGACAGCTGCGCCGTGCGGCGCCGATCGGGTGTCGCGCGCGACACAGCCGCCGGCTCCACCGAGGGCGCGGTCGGCGATGAGGGGGAGTTCCAGTTCAGATTACCGCCGGCCCGCGCGGCCGTCCGCCCGCGCCGAGTTGCCCACACCGGCCAGCCGGGCGTTCACGCCACGATCGTCACGTTCACCCGCTGAATGCCGTTTTGCCCGTAGCCTTTGCCGTTCCAGGCGGCGAGCGTCGGCTGCCGCGCGCCGCGCTCGTCGGCGGCACGGGCCAGCAGGCGATGCCTACCCGGCGGCGCGGCCCAATCGAGTTCGAAGCGGGTCCAGGAGCGCCGGCCGGCCCGTTCCAGCGTCGCCGGCCGCCAGGTCGTTCCGCCGTCAACGCTGACATCGACCCGCGCGACCGCGCCGTAGCCCGACCAGGCGTAGCCGGCGATCGTCACCCGCCCGGCGGACAACGTTTCGTGCTGACGCGGCGCGGCGATGAGCGACTTGACCGGCATTTCCGCGACCGGCCGCAGCGGCGTTCCGTCTTCGTCCCAATAGACGTAGTTGTCGACGTTCCAGGGACCGGCAAAGGCGCGAGCGAGGACATGCAGGCCGACGAGCCATTTCGTCGAGGCGATCCCCGCCCAGCCGGGCACGAGCAGGCGGACCGGACCGCCGTGCGCGACCGGCAGCGGCGCGCCGTTCATCCGCAGCACGAGCAGCGTGTCGGGATCGCGCGCCACGGCCAGCGGCAAGCCGCGCCGCATCGGCGGATCGTCGCCGCCTTCGGCGACGAGGTCGACCGCGCCGTCGGCGACGCCCGCCAGCCGCAGCGCCGCCGCCAGCGGCACGCCTTCCCAGACCGCGTTGCCGGCGGCGTCGTCTCGCCAAGGCGTGCCGCCGGGCACGGGGTCGAAGCGGGTTCGCCCGTTGCCGGCGCATTCGAGAAACGCCGTCACCGTCCGCTGCGGCATTGCCTGCAAATCGCGCAACCGGAGCCGCAGCGGCCGCGCGACATGTCCGCTGACGGTGAGCGTCCACCGATTGGGGTCGATCGTGGGAATCGAATTGTTGCAACGAAGGAAAAACCGCTCGGTCGGCACGATCACGGCGCGCTCCGGCTCCATGAGCGCGAGCGGCATTCCGAA
Organism: Thermomicrobiales bacterium; assembly: GCA_025928535.1. Lineage (GTDB taxonomy): Bacteria > Chloroflexota > Chloroflexia > Thermomicrobiales > UBA6265 > JAICJJ01. The sequence continues at coordinate 719 of JAICJJ010000165.1, read as the reverse complement.
GTTGCCATTGCCGTACCAAACCAGCCGGGGATCCTTGCCGAGGGCGGCCAGCAGATCGTCCGGCGCATCCCGAAGATCGACCGGCGCCGGCAGCACGTCGAGCATGGCGATCACCTTGTTCTGGAATCGGTCGCGCGGTCGGTCAGGCCGTCCGCTCCAACGGCCGCGGCGCCGGCAGCGTCACCACCGGCGCCTCCGGCCGCTGGGCCAGGATTTGGTCGAGCACGTCCGCTTCGATGGCCGCGAACGCATGGCTGCCCCGCGCCCGAGGCCGGGGGAGATCGACCGCCCGGTCGAGGATGACCCGCCCTTCGCCGAGCACCACGATCCGGTCGGCGAGGGCGACCGCTTCGGCGACGTCGTGCGTCACCAGGACGCCGGTGAAGCCGTGGTCTTGCCAGACCCGTTCGATCAAGCGTTGCATCTCGATCCGGGTCAAGGCGTCGAGCGCGCCGAGCGGCTCGTCCAGCAGCAGCAGCCGGGGGCGGGAAACGAGCGCCCGCGCCAGGGCGATCCGCTGCCGCTGGCCGCCCGACAGCGCGGCCGGCCAATCGTGCGCCCGGTCCGCCAGCCCGACCTCGGCCAGCGCCGCGACGGCGTCGGCCCGACGTTCGGCCGGCAACCCGAGCGCGACGTTGGCGAGCGCCCGCTTCCAGGGCAACAGCCGCGCTTCCTGAAACATCATCCGGACGAGGGGTGCGCCGATGCGGGGCGCTTCG
>JAICJJ010000216.1 GCA_025928535.1 Thermomicrobiales bacterium | reverse complement strand
GCGGCTGAACCGGTCCCAGGCGCGCAGCGCGAGCGGCCGTTCCGAGGAACGGAGCGGGCGAAACGGCGTCGGGCCGGCAACGGTCGCGGTCGCCATCGCCTCAGCCGCCCCGCTGTCCGGCGGCGACCTGCGGATTGATGACGATGTAGGCGAGGTCAGCCAGCAGGTTGCCGGCGATGATGAAAAGCGCCGAAAAGAGCGTCACCCCCATGATGACCGGATAGTCGCGTTTCAGGATCGCGTCGAAGCCGAATTGGGCCATGCCCGGCCAGGAAAAGACGACTTCGATCACATACGAGCCGGCGACGAGATTGGAGACGGAAAAGCCGAGCAAGGTCACGATCGGGATCAGCGAATTGCGCCAGCCGTGGAACAGCACGACGCGACGCTCGGTCAGCCCCTTCGCCCGCGCCGTCCGGATGTAATCCTGGTGCAGCACTTCGAGCATGCTGGCGCGCTGATACCGCACCCAGTAGATGAGGCTGACGAACGCCGTGACGAAGACCGGCAGAATGTAGTGCTTGACCGTGTCGAGCCAGACGGGGCCGTCCGGCCGGAACGAATGCATCTGGCCGGTCGGCAGCCAGCCGAGTTGGACCGCGAAAAGCCAGATCAGGATCATCGCGATCCAGAACGACGGCAAGGCGTTGCCGAGCACGGCGAAGATAGTCGTCGCGTAGTCGAACCAGGTGTATTGCCTGATCGCGGCGAGCGCGCCGATGGCGATGCCGACCGTCATCGACAGCAGCAGCGAGATGCCCATCAGCGAGATGGACGCCGGCAACTTTTCGGCGATCAGCGCGAGCACCGGCCGCTGGTTCGTGAGGGAATAGCCGAGATTGCCTCGCACGGCTTGACCGAGCCAGCGCAGATATTGCGCCGGCAGCGGATCGTTCAAGCCGAGATTTTGCCGGATGCGTTCGATGTCCTGGGGCGACCCCTTGGAGAGACCGCCCGCGACGTACATCTGGATCGGATCGCCCGGCGCCGCCCGCATGATCGCGAACGACAGCACCGAGACGACGAACAACGTCGGCACGACCATCAACAAGCGGCGCAGCAGAATCTGGTGCACGGGCGCGGGCGTCCTGGCTGAAGTCGGGCCGACCGCGATGCTGGCCGGCCCGAAGCGGCGATCGCTACTTGCAGGTCGAGGTCACCTTCCATGGCTCGCGGAAGATGCCGGTGTTGTCCATGTCGGCGGTCGAAGCGGGCAGGCTGAGGCCGCCGATATTCGGGCCGACCGCCATCTGCGCCTGCCAGAGATAGAGCCAGACAGCCGGCACGTCGGCGGTCAGCAGCGCCTGCGCGTCCCAGAGATGCTGCTTTCGCTCGTCTTGCGTCAGCGCCGTCGCCGCCGCGCTCAGCGCCGCATCGACCTTGGCATTGGAGTAACTGGACGGATTCGAAAGATAGGTGCCGGCGTTTTCGGTCGAGGTCGACCACCGCGAAGCGATGTCCGGATCGACGCCGAAGCCTTGCCAGTCGAGGTAGATGTCGAAATTCTTGTTCTTGTAGACATCGTCCTGGAAGGTCGCTTCCTCGAGTTGGTTGATGTTCAACTCGATGCCGACCTGCTTCAGGTATTGCTGCATCGCGGCGGCGATGTCCGGCGCGGCGTAATCGGGATAGATCGTGATTCCGAGGCTGAGCGGCTTGCCGTCTTTCGTGCGCGTGCCGTCGCCGGTCCAGCCCGCCTGCTCGAGCAGGCTTTTCGCCTTGTCGGGGTCGTAGCCGAAGACCGGCACCTTCGGGTTGGCCGCCCAGCCGATGCTGATCGGCGAATTGCCGACCGTCGCCGTCGGCGACACCGCCGCCTTGACCAGATTTTCCCGGTCGATCGCGTGCGCGATCGCCTCGCGCACCGCCTGCTCCTGCAGAATCGGATTCGCCATGTTGAAGCGGCCGGCGAAAATCCAGTTGGAATCGTAGCGGTGAACCGTGATGTTCTTGTCGTCTTCGGCGGCTTTGACGTTGCCCGCTTCCCGCAGCGCGGTGATGTCGATTTCGCCCGACTTCAACGCCGCCAGCGCCGATTGCTCGTTCGGGTAGGCGAGACGGACGACCTGTTTCACTCCCGGCTTGCCCTGGTGATAATCGTCGTGGGCGTCGAGGACGAGCCGCTGATCGGCGACGTACTCGTTGAACTTGAACGGGCCGGTCCCGACCGGCTGCTGGTTGAAGCCGCACGTCTGCATGTCGGAGCATTGTTCGAGGATGTGCTTCGGCAAGATGCAGAAAAAGACCTCGTCGGCGCGCGACAGTTTGGACAGGAACGACCCCGAGGGCTCCGGCAGCGTCGCCTTGACGGTGTAGTCGTCGACCTTTTCCCAGACGACCGGCTTGCCGTTGATGATGAACTTGTCGCGATAGGGCGAATTGACCGACTCGTCGAGCGTCAATTGCGCCGTGTACAGCACGTCGTCGGCCGTCATCGGCGTGCCGTCGTGGAACTTGACGTCCTTGCGCAATTTGATGGTGTAGACGAGCCCGTCTTTCGAGATGTCCCACGATTCGGCCAGATCGGGAATCGGGTTCATGTTTTCGTCGAAGCGGACCAACCCGTCGTAGAGCCAGACCCGAGCGTCGGTCAGCAGCGGATTGAACGTCTTCGGGAATTGCGCCGTGGTGCCGAGCATCATCAGGATGCCGCGGTCGTCGGCGTCTTGCGCGGCGGCCGGAACAACGCCGAAAAACGCATCGTCTGGCAAGCGTGAGCCGGCAACGAGCGCGCCCGCCCCCGCGAGACTCGTCGCGATCAATCGCCGTCGGCTGAGACAGAAATCGGACATGTTCTCCTCCTCGCACGCAACGCCGGTTGAAGCCCCGAGCGGGTGAAGCGCTCCCAGCCTGACAGGCGCACGCCCATTCCCCAGGCGGTTCGTCGGCGGCGACATCCGCTCGATGTTCGAGGCGGCGGCACAGTATCAGGGGGCAGGGCGCCGGTCAAGAGGCGCGCAATGCGGCCATGCGGGGGGCGGTTCAACGTTTCGCGGCGCGGCCACTCCCGTCATGCTGAGCGAAGTCGAAGCATCTCGTTCGCTCGATCCAGGGACGCCGAGATCCTTCGCTGCGGCTCAGGATGACCGTTGGGTGGCGCGGCGCGCCCCGCGCAAGACGTTGACACGCACCCGAAACGCGGCGACGGCCGGCGGACGTTTCGTTGCCCATCGTCTTCGGGTTATGATTCGTTCCACAACAAGGCAACGCGACGATCGTGACGATCCGATCCAGGCAGATCGGGCGGAGGGGAGTTTTTGTGGACGGCGATCGGTTCGATTCATTTGCCCGTTCGTGGGCTGCGGGGTCGCGGCGGCGACTTTTGCGCGGTTTGGCCGGCGGGCTTGCGGTCGCGGTCGCCGGCGGCGCGCGGCTCGCCGCGCCGAACAAGGTCGGCGCCCAGGCCGGCGACATTTGCGGACCGAGCGACGTGGTCTGCGTCTGGCCGGAGACGCCGCAGGAGTGCTGCGCTCCAGGCTATGTCTGCACGTCGCGCAAGGTGTGTTGCCAGCCCGACCGGATTCCCTGCGGCGGCTCGCCGGGATCGCACGCGTGCTGCTGCGACCCGGGGCAGGGTGAGACCTGCAACCCGGCCTTCGACGCGAACCCGGACTCCGGCGCCCAATGCTGCATCCAGAGCAAATTGAAGATCACCCAACTCAAACTCAACGACATCGACGACAAGACGTTGCAATACCTCAGCGCCGCGCCGCACACGTACTTCGGCGGCAATACCCGCGTCCACGGCACGATCACGGTCGTCGGCGCCAAGACCGACCGGCTGACCGATGTCGTCCTGGAGGTGCTGCAAGGCGGGTCGGTGGTGGCGCGGGGCCAACTCGACCCGAAGGCGCGTTCGACGCTGCTGACCGCGTTCGGCCCCAAAGAGACGATCAAGATCGCCAAGAGCAAACTCCTCTTCAACATTCCGTCGTCCGAACTCGGGAACATCGACGGTTCGGCCAACGGCAACCTGACCCTGCGGGTGCGGGCCATCTCGCAGGACGAGGGCGAGACGACCAAGGATTTCGGCGCCGTCGCATTGCTCGTCCGCTACACGAACGGGAATCGCTACGGCGGCCGCGACGAAAAGGTCGGCGGCGACGACTGGGTCAAGCCGAGCGTCAAAGCGGTGCTCGAGCACTTTCCCGGCTTGACCTGGGGCGACATGAGCAACATGAACGGCGGCAAATTCAAGCCGCACAAGGGACACCAGAACGGCCAGGAAGCCGACGGCTGGTTTGCCGGGTACAACGCGCGCAACGCCGCGACGGCGCAGACCATCATCGGGCACCTGAACGACGCGACCCACGGCTCCCGGATCGCGAAGGTCTTCGTCACCTACAGCGCGTCGCCCTGCGACGTCTTCTGCAAGGCGATCACCGGGGTCACGCTCGACGACGGGCGCCGGGCGATCGACGTGATCCGGCCCGTCTCGGGGCACGGCACGCATTTTCACTGGAACGTTTCGCCGTAGCGCTGTGGCGATCGGGAGGCGATGCGCGATCCGACGCCGGCATGCGGCGAACGTCGCGCTGGTCGGGAAGTTGCGACGTAAGATGCGATAGGCGGAACCCACCGATGCCGCCGGGCGTGAATGAGCGAGGGTTGCCATGGATCGCCAACAATTGGTCGCCGAATTCGAACCGGTCTGGCGGCGGATCATCGCCTCCGAAGGCGCCGAGCAACCGTATGGGCAAGGCTTCGAACGGGCGATGCGGATCGCGCTGGGCAACGACCTGGCCAACGCCTTGATCGCCCGCGTCGCCGCCGAATATCTCTCCGGCGAGACGGGCGCGGCGGACCAGCGCCGCCCGGTGCCGAGAGGCTAGCGCCGCGGGCGGGTCGTCATTCGAGATAGGCTTCGAGTTCGGCGCGGTCGCGAATCGTGAAGCGGTGCTGCGCATCGATCGCCAGCACGCGGCGCCGCTTGAACGACGCCAGCACTTCGTTGACGCGCACCCGCGTCGCGCCGACCAGCGACGCCAGTTCCGATTGCGTCAGCCGCACCGGAATCCGCACGCCGGCGGCGGTTTCTTCCCCGAGCGCGTCGGCCAGCGCCAGCAATTGGCGGGCGACCCGGCCATGGACGTCGAGCGTCGCCATCGCCTGCAATTGCGCGTTGGCCAGGCGAACCCGCCGCGCCAGCAACCGGATCAGGTTTTCGGTGATGGCCGGGATGTCGCGCCGCAACTGGTCGAAACTGGCGCGATCGACCCAGAGAAGGGTGGACGGTTCGAGCGCGACGACGTCGGCCGAGCGGCCGGAGCGGTCGGTCAGCGCCAGTTCGCCGACCACCTCGCCCGGGCCGAGCAGCGCCAGCGTCAATTCCCGGCCGTTGCTCTGCAGCACGCTCACCTTGAGCGTCCCGTTCAGCACGACGTAGGCGACCTCTCCCGGCTGGGTCGCCGTCAGGACGGTCGCGCCCCCGGTGAATTTCGTCTGGCCGAGCCGGTCGTTGACGCGCGCCAACTCGGTCGGGGACAACCCGCGAAAGAGGTCGAGCGCTCCGAGCGCGGAGGCATCGGCGAGGGCTGGCATCGGTCATTCCTCGTCTGGCGTCACATTCCGACCCGATCGTACCGCAGCCGCGCCACGATTGGGGAGCGCGCCATGGGCGTCCGCGCTGTGGCCCGGTTGACGCCGCGCCTGTCAAGCGCCTGACGTTCGATTGGCCCGGCCCGTGGTTCAATGACGACTGGGCGAAGGTCGCCTGGCCGTCGATTGT
>JAICJJ010000395.1 GCA_025928535.1 Thermomicrobiales bacterium | reverse complement strand
CCGACCACTATCCTCAGGATTAGTAACTTTCACAAGGGAAGCATAGCCGACCGGCCCGCGGCAATCCAGCCGCGGCGACCGTCGGCGCGCCCGTCATGCTGAGCGGAGTCGAAGCATCTCGTTCGCTCGATCTACGATCGACGAGATCCTTCGCGGCGGCTCAGGATGTCCATGGGCGCCCGGCGCGCAATACCCTGATGCGCACGCAACCCGCCGGCCTCCAGCGTCATGCCGAGTCGGCCCGTCGGCAAGGACGAAGGCGAAGAGGACGAGATTCCTCGACTTCGCTCGGAATGACGGTGCGGGTGCCGGCGAAGTCGTGTCTGCTTGTCACGTTCTTTCCAACGCGATGTGGATAACTTTCCACAGGCGGTGGATAACCGGCGTGGATTGTGGAGAACGTGCGGACAATCGTCCTGCATCGCCAGTTTCGGCCAACCCGGATCGGGGATGGAAATGGGCCGGCAGGGAGCCTGTGCGTGGATTGGCACAGGGGGCTTCGGGCGGACGCCGCGATGGATTGGGGATGCGTGGATCGCTTGTCCACGCCGCATCCCGGCCGCCGTCGCGCCTGACGAGGCCGATTTCCGCCAGTTATCCACACCATCCACACCCCCTACGGATGATACGGATCGTTTCTCTCTCTTTTTGATTACTCACGGTAAGGAACGTTGTGGACGACGTGTCCGCCGAATCGGGGATGACCGGCACGCCCGCGTGGTCGGCATGGCTCACCGGTTGAGCAATTCCTCGACGGCGCTCGGCAGCGTGGTCTCGAAATCGAGCAATTTCGCCCAGGTCGGCTCGATGGCGATGCGGGCCATCTGCCGGTAGAGGCCGCGCACCTGGGCTTCGAACGCCGGAAACTGCTCGGCGCTGAGGGCCTTCCGGGATGCCTCGAGGTACTCGGGTGGAACCCCATCCACCACTTCGACCTCGGCCGTGCCGCGCACCAGGAGCGCGTGGGGTGGAAACGTGTTGGTGTCGATCGTCAGGGCTACCCTGGGGTCAGCCGCGAGGGCTCGCACTTTCGGCGCATGCGGGAGCGTGCAGACGATGAACCGCGCGCCGTCCCAATGGAACCCGATCGGGATCGCCCGCGGCGCTCCGTCGCGTCCGGTGTAGGCGAGTCGCGCGGGGATGCTCGACTGCAACAGTTCCTGGGCGAGCGGCTTATCGAGCACCTTCATGACGTCCGCGTGCTGCATGCCGATCCTCCTCCAGATGTTCAATCGTGCGCTCGCTCTCATCTCGTTCGGCGGCGCAGACAGCGGCAAGCGCACGAGACGGGCCGTGTGGCGGCGCGGATCGATTTCGCGCTGGCCGAGCGCGCCGGGTTCGACATGGTCGTGGCACAGCGCGGACCGGGATCGCGCTGCCGTCGGCCGGCGTCATCCTCCCATGTTCGGCGCGACCGTCGATCCGAAGGGGGAGCGGGCTGGGCCGGCCGAGGGTTCGGATCGATCTGGCTCGATGCGCAGGCGGTTGTCGACGTCGATCACGCCCGGCGCGTCGCCGGCCAGATCGTCCGCCAGCCGCTTGTCGGCCCGACTGGCGACGGTTCCGGCGAGCGTGACCACGCCATTGGCGACGCTGACCTCGATCGCTTCCGCGTTCAGCCAGGGGTCGTCGGTCAGGCGGTCGTTGACGTCGTCGCGAATCCGGTCGTCGGCGCGGCGGTAGGCGCGGGGGCCGACGCCGGCGTAGGGGCCGGCCGCGCCACGGCTCGGGCGGGTTCCCGAGGGGTGATAGTCGTAATAGTCCGGGCCGAAGCCGGAATAGGCGAAACCGCGGCCATAGCCCGAGCCGTAGCCGTAGCCGGGGCCAGGATCGGGGAGCCAGACATCTTGCTCGAGGTCGTCGTCGGCCCGCTGGCCGTAGCCATAGCCGAAGCCGCCGTCGCCGAACATGCCGCCTTGCAGCGGCAGCGCGTGCTGCCGTTCGTCATCCATGGGAACATCTCTCCCGCGTTCGCTCGCTCGATCCACGCCGGGCGCCGCGATAGAGACGGGGCAACCGCCGTGCCATCGCCCGGCGGACGCGCGACGCCGGTTCTGGGGAGAACCCGTCATCACGGGCATCTGCTAGAATGAATCAGCCGATTCGCCGCGTCGTGCCGCTTTCGTCATGCATTCGCGCGGAGGCTTCCATGGAGGGCATGCGCTTCGACGCCCTGACCCGCCGCCTGACGACGGCGATCTCCCGCCGGGATGCGCTGCGGGCGCTGGTCGCGGCAAGCGGGGGGCTTGCGCTGCGCACGCACGACGAAGCCGCGGCCAAACACAAGCACAAACCGAAGTGCAAACCCGCCTGCGAAACCGGCATGCTCTGCGTCGGCGGCCAGTGCGTGGTCGGACAGGGAACCTGTGCGGCGGGAAGCAGCGTCTGCCTTGACCGGGGCGACAACGCCTGCGGCTTGCAACAAGCGACCGACCAATGTGCATGTCAGGTCAGCGCCGAAGGGCAGACCCGCTGCGCCGACACGACGGCGATCGAAGGCAGCGCCTGCGGTGAATGCGCGAAGAGCGCGGATTGCCGGCGCTTGTATCCCGCCGTTCCCGGCACCTTCTGCCTCAAGGCGTTCAAGGACGCGAACGACTGTTGCGCGCCGGGGAAGCGCCGACGTTGCGTGGCGCCCTGTCCGACGCCGCAGGCCTGCGCGACGGCGGACGGAAGTGATTGTCAGGGATCGCTGGACATCTGCGAACAGCACACCTGCGTCAACGGCCGTTGTGGGAAAGAGATCGCGCCCGACGGGACTCCCGTGCCCGCCAGCCTTCAGACGCCCGGCGATTGTCAGATCATCGTCTGCACGGGCCAAGGTCCGGAAGACACCCGCAGCGATGAGGACGACACGGACGTTCCGTCCAGAAACAATGATTGCCTTACGTTCGATTGTGTTCGCGGCGAGCTGGTCTCCACTCCCGTCCAGGCTGGAACCCCTTGCGCCGGCGGAACCTGCGATGGGGCTGGCAACTGCGTGTAGGCGTCGGCCGGCGCCGCGCGATTCGAGGCGAAATCCGTCCGTGACGACGCCGCAGGAAATGACCCGAGCGCAACGACAGCCGGTCGTCGACCGGCTGTCGCAGCATTCGTTGAGTCGAAACGAGGTCTACCCCATCTGGCTCGTGTGTTCCGGTCGGACCACCACGACGACCCGCTCGTCGCCGGGTTGGTTCCAGGGATATTTGTCAACGCCCATATATTTTTTCGCCATCTTGTCGATGAACGCCTTGTCCGGATCAGGATCGATCCGCTCGACCGCGCCCCGAATTTCGAGATAGCGATACGGATTATCGGGATCGACGATCGAGAGGGCGACGCGCGGCTCGCGCTGGACGTTGCGATATTTCTGGCGGCCGGTCGTCTGGCTGAACAGGATGTGTTCGCCGTCCCAATCGAACCAGACGGGGTTGTTTTGCGGTTCGCCGTCGCGGCCGATCGTCGCGACGTGGGCGAGCGCCGGCCGCTCGAGCAGATCGGCGTGGCTGGTAGGAATCGTTTCCGTCGTGGACATCGTGCAGGCGTCTCCTCTCGATCGGCATTCGACCCGAACTGGTCATGCCATGACGGAGAAATAGTAACAGAATGGAAGCAGGTACGGTTTGGGAAGTCGGGAAGTCGGCCAGTCGGCCAGTCGGCAAGGACGACGCGATTCCTCGACT
>JAICJJ010000421.1 GCA_025928535.1 Thermomicrobiales bacterium | reverse complement strand
TGGAGATCGTTGATCCAGCGCCCGACCGGCGTCGCGAACGCATCGAGTTTGAAGCCGTTGGGATAGCCGGCTTCGGCGAGGAGCTCTTTCGCCTTCGCCGGATCGTAGGGATAGGCCTGGATGTCGGTGTTGGCGTTCGGCGGGTTGAAGACGTAACTCATGCGCTTGGTGCGGCCGAGGAACAAGCCCTGATTGATGGGCTCCCAGTTGATGGCGTAGTTGAGCGCCTGCCGCACCTGCTTGTCGTGAAGGGGAGCGGGGCCGTCGGTCTTGATGCCGACGAAGACGCGACGACCGCCTTCGATCGTATCGACACGGACGCCTTGCTGGCCCATCAGGGTTTGCGCCTGGTCGATCGGGAGGCCGGTGACGATGTCGACGCCGCCGGTTTGCAGTTCGGCGATTTCGGTCGCAACCTCGGGGATGATGCGGAAGACGATCTCGCCGACGGTCGGCGCCGGACCCCAGTAGTGCGGATTCGGCCGGAGGGTGACGTGATCGTCGCGGACCCGTTCGGCGAGGAGGTACGGCCCGGAGCCGATCATTTGCTGGGCAAGGGTCGCGTCGTCGCTTTGGGCATAGAACTTCGGCGGGACCATGGGCCACTGGGCGAGATAGAGGTCCAGCAGCGCCTTGGGGGCTTTCGTCGTCAGGCGGAGGGTGGTCGCATCGACGGCGGTCGCCTCGGTGATTTCGGCCGAGGGGACGGCGACCGTGGCGCCGCCGAGCGGCTTGCCGGCGGCGTTGCGCTGGTTGAGGTGGTCGATGCTGAATTTGGCGGCGGCGGCGTCGAACGGCTCGCCGTTGCTGAAGGCGACGCCGGGGCGCAACTTGAATTCCCAGGTCAGGTTGTCGGGCAACCGCCGCCACTCGGTGGCGAGCATGGGCTGAACGCTCATGTCGGGAGCGCGGAACGTCAGCGTCTGGATGACGTGGTCGGCGACGCTTTGCTCGAGTTTGCTGAAGAGTTGGTAGGGATCGAGCGTGGAGACATCGACGGGAAAGGCGACAGTGACGCGGTCGAGCTTGGCGCCGGCGGCCGGGGTAGCCTGAGCCAGGGCGCGGGAGGCGCGGCTTGACAGGGCGAGCGGCAGCGCGGCCGCCGCGACGGCGCCCTGGAGGAAGCGACGGCGGGGCAATCGCCGCGCTTCGGACGACTCGATGAAGCGTTCGAAGCGATCAGAGGACGTCATGGTCGCGTTGCTCCTTCTCTACCTTCGATCGCCGGACCGCGCGACGCCGCGCGGTCACGCTAGACTCGCTACCGTCCGCTCGGCTCCTGATTGACGATCGCGCCGCTGAAGTCGCTGACATGCCGGCGGAAGAGGGCCTCCACCAGGTCCGCATCGCGGTCGGCCAACGCGTCGAGGATCGCCGCGAGGCTTTCGCGCAATTCCTGATGCCGCCGACGCATGTCGCCGACGCGCATCACTTCCATCATGTCGTCGAGGCTCTGGATGAGTTTGGCCATCCGTTTGTTGCCGCTGGCTTCGGCAATGGCACGGTGGACGTCCGCGTCGAATGCTTCGAGCCGGCGGGAATCGTCTTCGTTTGGATCGGCCGGCGGGATGGCGGCGAGACGGTCCCGCAGTTCCTGGATTGTCAGGGAGTCGATCCGGAGCGCCGCCAAGCGGGCGGCGTACGGTTCGAGCACCGAGCGCAACTCGTTGATTTCGAGAAAGTCGGCGACGGTCAACTGCTGGACGAAGGCGCCGCGGCGGGGTTCGATGCGGACGAGGCCATCGGCTTCCAACCGCAGCAGCGCTTCGCGAAGCGGAGTTCGGCTCGCGCCGAGGCGACGGGCGAGCTCCACCTCGGCGAGCGGCTGGCCTTGCTGGAGGCGGCTGGCCAGGATCTCGTGCTTGAGGGCGGCGTAGAGGCGCATCGCTTCGGTGTCGGCGCGCGCCCCGTTCAACGTCTCCACGGCGGGCATTGTATACACCTTGCATACAGACGACGAGAGTCACGATAAGGGATGGCGGGAACGGCGTCAAGTCGTTTCTGATGTCATTCGATCCCTAGCGATATTACTGCTTCGTCCTCACCAAAGATTCTGGCGAATTTTCTGCCTTCTCGTCAGGTCTCGCCGCTGTTAAGGCCACAATCGCCGCTCCGCGCTTGATTGCATCCTCTTGTGCTTTGAACTCGGATCACCGAATGCTCAGTCCCCCATCGACCACAATCGCAGCGCCGGTGATGTAGCTTGCCTCGGCGGAAGCGAGGAACCGAACGGTCGCCGCCACTTCCGGCGCGCTCCCCAACCGGTTGAGCGGGATCCCCGCCGCAAAGGCCGCCGTCACGGCTTGTGGGTCGCCGCTGCGCTCGTCAGCGATCGCCGCGAAACTGCGACGCGTCAACTCCGTGTCGATCGACCCCGGGCAGACGCAGTTCACGCGAACGCCGAACGGGGCGGCCTGCAAGGCAAGATTGTGCGTCAACCCGACCATTCCGGCTTTGCTTGCGCCATAGGGCAACGAGACGACGCTGCCGATGATTGGACCGACAATCGAGGCGAGATTCACGATTGCCCCACGAGCGCGCGCCAGCGCCGGCAATGCCGCTTTGCTCATTAGGAAGGCAGAGCGAAGATTGACCGCGAGCACGCGGTCCCAGTCCTCTACCGAGACGGCCGCGATCGGGCCTTTCGCCCCATGCACGGCTGCGTTGTTCACCAGTACGTCAAGCCGCCCCAGGCCCTCGACCGTCCGTGCGACGATGGCCGAAGCGCCAGCCTCATCCGCGACATCCGTCACGGTGGCGGACGCCGAGCCGCCGAGCGCACAGAGGTCGTCCGCCACCGCCTCCACCTGGGGATCGATGTCCGTCAGCACCACGTACTCGCCATCGGCGGCGAAGCGCGCGGCGATCGCCTGCCCGATCCCCCGCGCCGCGCCGGTGACGACGATGACGCGCGCTGGCTGCTGTCCGGCCATTGGTGGTTATTGACCACCGACGGGCGCAACGGGATCGGCATCCAACTCGTAGCGACGCCACCACGCGACGAACGCCTGCACGCCCTCCTGCAACCCCACTTCGGGCCGAAAGCCCACATCGGCGACCAGCCGCTCGATGCTCAACGGCCCCCGTGGCTTGCCGCTGATCAGATTGATGTTGACCTCGTCCGGATCATCGGTGACGCGCACATGCGTTCCTGGCACGACCTCAGCCGTCGCGTCGATGATTTCTTGAATTGACTGGGAAACGCCGCTCGAGAGGTTGTAGACATCGTAGCTGAGCCGCGGCGCAACCAGCGCCGCTTCAATGCCTCGCGCCGTGTCGTCGATGTACGTCCAATCGCGCGCGAAGTCGAGCCCCGCCTGCGTAGCGACGATCGGCTCGTTCCGCAGCGCATGGTCGATGATGTCGCACACGACGTTGCGTTCATGCCGCGCCCACGTCTGATGATCGAG
>JAICJJ010000386.1 GCA_025928535.1 Thermomicrobiales bacterium | reverse complement strand
TTCGATCTCGAGCAATTGCATCACGAATTGACCGTTCGGATGGCCAACGCTCGTCCGGACGAGCAACGCTGACGGTCAGACGCCCGGCGTCGTTCCCGGTTTGACGAGCGGAATGCCGGCCGCGCACAGCGGACACGCGTCCGGGTCCCAGGTCGCGACGTCGATCGTCGTCAGCGCGAACAGCGGCGGCCCGAAATCGATCGCCCCGCCGCTCCGGTCGACCAGCACCGCGATCGCCGCTGTCGTCACCGGCTGTTTCGCCAGCGCCGCCAGCGTTTCCCGCACCGCGCCGCCGGTCGTCAGAATGTCGTCGACCAGCAAGACCCGCGCTCCCGGCGCGAATGTCTGTCCACGACGTAAGGTTCGCGCTTTCGACCCCTCTTCCCGCTCGGCATACGCGGCCCCGGTTCCGAGTTGCCGCGCCACCTCGAACGCGAGCAGGATGCCGCCTGTCGTCGGCCCGACCACGACATCGATCCCCGCGTCGCCAAACCGCTCGGCGATGCGGCGACACGCCGCTTCCGTCGCCGCCGGCTGCCGCAGCAAATCGAATTTTTCGATGTAACGGTCGCTGTGCCGCCCGGACGAAAGCAGGAAATGCCCTTCCTTCAGCGCCCCAACCCGCTGCAGCGTGTCCAGAAATTCGTCATCCACCCGCGATGCTCCCCGATCCCGACGCCGGACGCTACCCGGCGAAGAAAAACGCGATGCCGAGCATGATGTAGAGCGCGACCAATTGCGCCCCTTCCAGCCAGTTCGATTCGCCGTCGACCGAAATCAGCGACGCGATCACCGCCGCGCCGATGAGTCCGGCCAATTCGTAGGCGTTGAATATGAGATTCATCGGTTGCCCGAGCAGCACCCCGGCGAGCACCAGGGCCGGCGCGACGAAGAGGGCGATCTGCAACCCGGAGCCGACGGCGATGCCGAGGCTCAATTCCATCTTGTTCTGGATCGCCACCTGCACCGCCACGATGTGCTCGGCGATGTTGCCGACCAGCGGCACCAGCATCACGCCGATGAACAATTCCGACAGGCCCCATTGTTCGGCCGTCGGCTCCACCGCGCCGACCAGAAATTCGCTCATGAAGACGATCAGAATGGTCGAACCGGCCAGCATCGCCAGAGCGACCGGCATCCGCATCGTCGCCCCGTGGTGTTCAGGCTCGGCTGGCGCGCCTGGCTCGCCCGACTTGCTGCGAAGCGAATAGAATAGGTAGAGCGCATACAACACGATCAGGACGACCGCCAGGCCGTCGCTGATCAATTGATTGTCTTCCGGGGTCGGCCGGATATGCTCGCTTCCCAGGGCGAACACGGCCGGCACGGACAGCGCGATCACTGCCAGCGCCATCATGTTGGCGTTGACGCCAGCCGTCCTGGCGTCGAACACCTGCGTCCCGTTGCGCAGCCCGCCGAGCAGCAAAGAAAAACCGAGGACGACCAGGATGTTGCCGATGATCGACCCGGCGATGCTCGCCTTGACGACATCGATCAGCCCGGCGCGCAGCGCGACGATGGTGATGATCAACTCGGCCGCATTGCCCAGCGTCGCATTCAACAACGCCCCGACCTTCGGTCCGGTGTAGATCGCGACTTCTTCGGTCGCTCGCCCGAGAATGGCCGCCAGCGGCACGAGCGCCAGGGCCGAAACGACGAAAATCGCGGTCGCCGGTGCGTGCAGGAATTCGAGCGCGAAGGCGATCGGCACGAGGATCGTCAGTACATAGACGATCTTCACGCCGAATCCCCGGCGGTTTCGACGCCGGCGAACCGGAACTGACGCGCCGCGGCCGGCTGCGCCGCGCCGACGATCTCGTCCAACCGGCGCACGCCGTGTCGCGTCATCCACTCGGTCAATTCATCGATCAACCGGATCGGCAGCCCCGGATCGACGAAGATGCCGGTCCCGACCTGGATCGCGCTCGCCCCCGCCATCACGAATTCGAGCAGGTCGTCGAGCGCCATGATGCCGCCCATCCCGATCACCGGCACACGAACGGCGGCGGCGACCTGATAGACCATGCGCACCGCGATCGGCCGGATCGCCGGACCGGACAAGCCGCCCGTCACATTGCCAAGCGTCGGCCGGCGGCGATGGACGTCGATCGTCATCCCGACCAGCGTGTTGATCAACGAGATCGCGTCGGCCCCGGCCGCTTCGACCGCTTCCGCCACCGCGACGACATCGACCGCCCCGGGACTCAACTTGACGATCAGCGGCAGGGTGGTCGCGGCGCCGACGGCGCGGGTCACGTCCGCCGACATCTCCGGGTCCCAGCCGAAGCAGTACCCGCCGCGCGCGATGTTCGGGCACGACACGTTGATTTCGATGCCGGCGATGGCCGGTTGCTCGTCCAGCAGCGCCGCCATCATGGCGTAATCATCGACGGTTTCCGCCGAAATGTTGACGATCGCCGGCACGGACATCCGGGCCCAGAGTTTCGGATACTTGCGGATGAAGCCGCGGATGCCGGGGTTTTGCAGGCCGATGGCATTCAGCATCCCGGCCGGCGTTTCCTTGATGCGCGGCATCGAGTTGCCGCCGCGCGGCTCGGGGGTGATCCCCTTGCTGACGAACGCGCCCAGCCGCTCGACATCGATGACGCCGGCGTATTCCTGCCCGTAGCCAAAACAGCCCGACGCGGCGATGACCGGATTGGCGAGGCGCAATTCGCGCGGATTGTTCGGCGCCAGATCGACGGTCAGGTCCGGCGTCCAGAGTTCGTCGGACATCGCTCCCTCCCGGCCGCGATCGCCGGCGACGAGGCCGTTCCCGGCTGGAGACGGCTTCACCAGATGATCTCATCCAGGTCGAACACCGGCCCCTGGATGCACGACGCCACCATGCCGTGGCGCGTTTCGACCACGCAGCCGAGGCAGGCGCCGAGACCGCACGCCATCTCCCGCTCCATCGACACCTGAACCGTCGGCCTCCGGCCGATGCGATGGGGGCCGATCGCGGTTCGCAACTCCAGGTACATCGATTCCGGCCCGCAGGCGAAGATCTGGTCGGCCCAGCGAACGTAATCGGCGGCGAGATCCGTGACGAAGCCGTGATAGCCTTTCGACCCGTCGTCCGTGGCGACCACATATTCGACCCGGTCGGGCAATTCCGTCGCCGGCAGCAAGCCGGGCACCGTCGTCGCGCCCATCAGAAAGGTCACGTTCAACCCGCGGCCGATCGCTTCGTCGGCCAGCATCACCATCGGCGCCACGCCGACGCCGCCCGCGATCAGCAAGACATTCTGGCTCGTCGGACCGATGTCGTACGTGTTGCCGAGCGGACCGAGCAACGCCAACCGATCGCCGGGCCGCCGGCGCGACAACCAGGCGCTGCCCCGGCCGAACGGCCGCACCAGGAAGAGCAACCGGCCCCGCTCCGCGTCGATCCGGTAGACCGAGTAGGGTCGCCGGAGCAATGGATCGAACGCAACCTCGTCGCGGCAGGTGATCTCGAAAAAGCGGCCGGAGCGGAGCCCGTGCACGACCGTCATCGGCACATCGACGCTCAGCACCGCCGCGTCGCCCATGATCGGTTCGATGCCGACCACCTCGCCGACGAATTCACGTGACCGGACCGGGGCGCTCGTTCCGGCCACGGTGAGGTCGCCGCCGAGTTGACGCTGACTCACGATTCGTTTCGCTTTCCGACCCGCCGTCGCATCACGCCCCGCTCAGTAGCCCGCCCCCCGCGCGCGGTAGGCCGGCAACGGTTGGACAGTATAGACGGCGCTCGATTTGGCCATCGCCG
>JAICJJ010000593.1 GCA_025928535.1 Thermomicrobiales bacterium | reverse complement strand
TCGCCTCCACTGTCTGGCCCGTGACGAGGTCCTTGACGTAGAGCGTCCGCTCGAGGCCGCCGGTTTCGTTCAGCAGATAGGCCAGAAAGCGGTGATCGGGGCTGGGCTCCCAGTCGATCAGGCTGATGTAGCCCGTGCGCTCCATCGCATTGAGATCAAGCAACGTCTGCTCGGGGCCGCCCGCTGCCGGCGCGCGGACGAGGATGGGGTATTGCAGGCCCTCCTCGGTGCGCGTGGCGTAGCGCCAATCGCCGATCGTGACCGGCACGGAGCGGTCGGTTTGCTGGATGCGGCCCACCATCTCGGCGTAGAGCCGCCCTTGCAGCTCTTCGGTCGGCGCCAGCATCGCTTCCCGATAGGCGTTTTCCGCTTCGAGGTAGGCGATCACCTCTGGATCGTCCGGGTTTTCGAGCCAGGCGTACGGATCGGCGATCTCGACGCCGCTGAACGTCCGAATCGACGGCCGGGCTTCGGCGACGGGCGGCCGCGATCCATCCGGCTCCAGCCGGGGGCGAGCGATGGGGGAACGATCCGACACGTCGAGCTCCTTGGGCGCGCGGCGCCGATTCATGTGGGCGCTGTCGGTTGCACACGCGACAAACGAGCGCGAAGGCCCGACGATCATGGCCGGCGCCGCGCGCTCATCTGGTCGCCGGCCGGGACGATCCACGCGCCGGAACTATTCCGCGACGTCGTCCGGGTCCGTTCAGTCCGCGGCGACGGCGTCGCGGGCGGGTTCGACGGCGGGTTGCCAGCGCAGGTTGAGCGCGCGGTTGGCGCCGACTTCGTCGAGTCGCTTGTATTCGGTCGTGTGCGGCGCGGTGGTGACGATCTCCGGGTTTTCTTCCGCTTCGTCCGCGATTTGCCGCATCGCGGCGATGAAGACGTCGACCGATTCCTTCGATTCGGTTTCGGTCGGCTCGACCATCAGCGCTTCCGGCACGATCAGCGGGAAATAGACGGTCGGCGGGTGGATGCCGAAGTCGAGCAGGCGCTTGGCGATGTCGAGCGCCCGCACGCCGTGCGCTTTCTGCCGGCTGGCCGAAAAGACGCATTCGTGCATGCAGACGCGGTCGTAGGCGATCTGGTAGCGGTCGTCGAGGCTGGTCCGGATGTAGTTGGCGTTGAGGACGGCGTCTTCGCTCACCTGCCGCAGTCCTTCCGCGCCATGCATTCGGATGTAGGTGTAGGCGCGGACGAACATGCCGAAATTGCCATGGAACGAATGGACGCGGCCGACGCTGTGCGGCGGCGCGAACCATTCGTAGCGCGGTTCGCCGTCGGCCTCGACTTTTCGCACCCGCGGTCCCGGCAGGTAGTCGGCCAGTTCGGCGCGGACCCCGACCGGCCCGGAGCCGGGACCGCCGCCGCCATGCGGCGTCGAAAAGGTCTTGTGCAGGTTGAAGTGCATGATGTCGATGTCGAGATCCGCCGGCTTGGCGATGCCGAGGATCGCGTTGAAATTCGCGCCGTCGTTGTAGACGAGGCCGCCCGCTTCGTGGACCAGATCGACGATTTCCTGAATGTGCTCGTCCCAGAGGCCGAGCGTGCTCGGGTTGGTGATCATCAGCCCGGCCGTGTCGGGGCCGACCAGCCCCCGCAGCGCGTCGAGATCGGTGTTGCCGCGCGCGTCGGACGGGATGGTGACGACGTCGAAACCGGCCATGACGGCGGTGGCGGGATTGGTGCCGTGGGCCGAATCGGGCACGAGAATCTTGGTCCGGTCAAGATCGCCCCGGCCGTGATGATACGCCCGGATGATCGAAACGCCGGTCAATTCGCCGTGCGCGCCGGCCGCCGGCTGGACGCCGATTTCGGCGAAGCCGGAAATCTCGGCCAGCAGTTCCTGCAGTTCCCAGATCAATTCGAGCGCGCCCTGCACCGTCCGCTCGTCCTGATAGGGATGGATGCCGGCGAAACCGGGCAGGCGGGCGACCGCTTCGTTGATCTTCGGGTTGTATT
>JAICJJ010000527.1 GCA_025928535.1 Thermomicrobiales bacterium | reverse complement strand
TACAACGCGACGAGGTCGATCTCGACGCCGGGCAACGCGGCGAGCGCGACGATGCCGCCGGTCAGGCGGGATTCGACATAGGCGCCGTCCGGCAGCCAACGCCAGATCGTCACGGTTCGCTCCTGCGGATGCACAAACCAGATTTCCCGATCGCCCCGGACCCGGTAGCCCGGCAGTTTCGTCTGCAGATCGTACGGCCCGGTCGATGGTGACCAGATTTCGATGACCAAGGGTAGCGGGTCGTCGTAGCGATCGAGCGCCCTCGGGTCATCGCGCGCCAGGTCGGCCGGAATCACGGCGACATCCGGCACGTAAATGGTGTGGGGCGAAACACCGAGCCGGGCGTGATTGGCGCGAAGGCGAAAGCGCGATCGATCGAGTTGAACGCCGATCGTGATCGTCAACTCGGCGATGAGATCGCCATGCCCCTTGCTCATCGCCGGCTTTTCGATGGGAACGCCATCGTGCAACTCCAGCAGCCGTTGCGGCTGCTCCCAGGTCATTTGTTCCCACACGGCGGAATCGATGCGCTGGCTGATCGTCATATGCCGCCTCCGAAGGCGCTGCCTTCCCGATGATGGCCAGTATGGACGATTCTGACGCTCCGGGCGCCGGAAATGGCGACAGCCGGCGGATGCCGCCGGCCGTCGTCGTTGGTCTGAGTCGGTGGCGGGACGCCTACTTGTCGAAGTTGAACGTCGCGTTGCCGTTTGCTCCGGTCTTGACGGCGAGTTGGTCGACGTTCGCGTCGACCGCGCCTTCGCCGCTGCCGACCTTGAAGCCGATGAAGCCGAGCCCGGCGCCGTTGTTCTCGTCTTGAGGGATGTAGTGGATGCGCGCCGTCGGCGCGGCCGCCAGCACTTCATCCCAGGTGCAAAGATTCGCCTGTGAACAGGCTGACTTGCCTGGGTCTTTCGTGAAGAACCAGTTGCCTGAACCGTCGCCCTGGCTGCTGTCGAGCGCATCCCAGGTCTGCCACACTCCGTTCTCGACCGTGTTTCCGCCCACGCTCGGCACGTAGACGAGTCGACCCTGCCAGTTGATGTTGTTGTCGTGAGGGTCGTAATCGATGCCGAGCTGCAGCGTCGGCGCCGTGCCATTCGCCGAGGCGGCAACGAATGTGCTGTACGTCAACGTCTGAAAGTCGTCCAGCGGCGTGCCGAGAAAGATGTGCGCCGAGAGCAATTTGCCCTCGCTGTTGCCGCCGATCTGCAGCGCGGCGCTTCCGTTGCCCAGCGGCGCCTTGTCCGGCCCCTTCGCGAAAGTCGGGTCGATCGGCTGATCGTTCTGGTCGTCGTAGAACTGCCAGCCGCCCATCTTCTTGGCGGTGACCAGCGTGACCGCGCCGTTCCCGCTTCCCTTGCCCTTGCCCTTGCCGCCCTTCTTGGCCATCACCGCGCCATTGCCGACGGCGAGGACAAGGGCGAGCAACACCAACGCGGCGACTTTCGCCCCGCGCCAACTGCGCGACGAATTCATCCGATCTGCTCCTTGTACGTCTGGTCAACGACGAAGAACGCACCCCCCGATCAGGCGGCGCAACTGTACGATATTGACCGCACAATGTCAAAAATGCAAAGTGAACATGAGTCAGCATGCCAGCGATGTAGAACTGCGACGCTTGCCGGGGCTCCGTGGCTGGTCGGAAAGTCGCGGCCCGCGCCCGTTCGGTATCATGAACCCGCTCGACAGGAGATGCGCGCCATGGCGGTCGTCCGATCCGATGCCTTCTGGACCTACGAAGATCTGCTGGCCCTGCCCGACGACGGCAAGCGATACGAGATCATCGACGGAGCGCTGTTCGAGATGACGGGGCCGAATCGACTCCACGCGCAGGCCCTGATGAATCTCATCCTGTGGCTCGGTCCGATCGTGCGCGGCCTCGGCGGGGCCATCTTCGCCGCGCCGTTCGACGTCTTCTTTCCCGGCGCCGATCCGGTCGAGCCCGACCTTCTGGTCATGCTTCCCGGAGGAGGCGCGGTCGTGTCGGATCGCGGCGTCGAAGGCGCGCCCGATCTGGTCGTCGAAGTCATCTCGCCATCGCATCGCAGCCACGACACGCTGACCAAACGGGCGCTCTATGGTCGCGGCGGCGTCCGGGAATACTGGATCGTCGATCCGGCGGCGCGTACGCTGGAAATCTTCACGCTCGATCGCGACGCGCTGCACAGCATCCGCGTCTGGTCCGATGACGAGACGGCCGCCTCGCCGCTCCTCGACCGCGGCATTCCCCTGTTCGAGGTCTTTGCTGGCATCGATTGACAAGCCGAGGAGTCGAGGAGTCGAGAAGAGCGTCGGGGGTGCGGAGCGACACTGAGGGATCGTCATCCTGAATGAATCGTCATCCTGAATGATGTGAAGGATCTCGTCCGTCGAATTGGCGGCGCCGAGATCCTTCGCTGCGCTCAGGATGACGCGGGTTCTGTCGCCGCTCGCCCCTCGTCCCGATCGGCCTTGCCCCTACCCCCGCCCGTCGTCCGGCCGCATCT
>JAICJJ010000190.1 GCA_025928535.1 Thermomicrobiales bacterium | reverse complement strand
TCGCGCGGCGCGGCGGGGCGGGGCTGGGGCGGCGGGCGGCGATCCAAGCGCCTTCCTGCGACCCCGCGGCGGGCCGGCCGCCGGCCCCCGACCGCGCCAAGCGACGAATCGCGGGCGTCGAGGAACTGGTGGCGGGCCTCGAACCGGGCAAGGTCGCCAAAATCGAGCTCGAAGACGGCGAAAAGCCGCGCCCGATCCTCGAGCAACTCTTCAAGGCCGCCGCCCGCCAACGCAAACTGATCGACGTCTACGATGTCGGCGGCTTGCTCTACGCCGAGATGATGACCGACTGAGGCGGCGGGGCGCCAACATTCGCCGCCGGCCGCATGGTCGCGCGGCTTTGCGCAGACGAAACGCCGATCGTTGGGCGCGTGAAGGGCGGCGATGAATCCGCTCGACGTGTTCATCCTGATCCTGATCGGGCTCTTCGCGGTGCTTGGGCTGCGCCGCGGATTCGTCTCCGGCGCGATCGATCTGGTCACGATCGCGCTCGGGCTGATGGCCGCCGCCCGCTTCTATCGCTCGATCGTCGATCCCCTGATCGAACGCGGCATTCCGCGGCCGTTCGTCGCCCCGGTCGCGTTTCTCCTGCTGTTCGGCGGCGCGATGCTGCTGGCGTCGTTTCTGGTCGGGTTGCTGCTCCGGCCGCTGTCGCGCCTGCCCTGGCCGCCGCCGCTTCGTTGGGCCGACAACCTGCTCGGCACGATTCCCGGCGCGATCAAGGGCATCCTGCTGGCGGCGATCGTCCTCGTGCCGCTCGCGTTTTTCCAGGGCGCGCTCGGTCTGGCCGCTCAATTTTCCGGCGCCCGGCTCGCCACGCCCATCCTCCACGCCGGGCTCGAAGGGCTCTACGCGGGACTCGATCGCTTCGGCATCGATCTCGCCGATTTCGCCCCGATCGTCACGACCAGTTCCGAAACCGGCACGATCGAATTGCCGTTTCGCGTCACGGGCGGTCTCACGGCCGACCCGGCGGCCGAAGCGGAAATGCTGCGCCTCGTCAACCAGGAGCGCGAACAGGTCGGGCTGGCCCCGCTGCAGGTCGATCCGGCCTTGACGGAGGCGGCGCGGGCGCACAGCGAAGAGATGTTTCGCCTCGGCTACTTTTCGCACGAATCGCCGAACGCGGGGAGTCCGGCCGATCGCCTGACCGCCGCCCACGTTCCGTTCGTCCTGATGGGCGAAAATATCGCCTGGGCGCCGACGGTGGCGATCGCGCACGAGGGGCTGATGAACAGCCCTGGCCATCGCGCCAACATCCTCAACGCCGCCTACAGCCGGGTCGGGATCGGCATCATCGACAGCCCGGACCGCGGCTTGATGATCAGCCAGGAATTCGCCAGTTAGCCGACTTCGGCGCGGCCGGCGTGACCCGCGCTGTCCCCTCGACTCCGTCTCGTCGCCAGGCGCCGGGCCGTCTATACTCCCCCGCCGAAGAGCATCTCGACCTGCTGGCGCACAGCGCGGCGCTGGAGGAACGTCACGATGAGTCAGGTAACGAAAGCGCTCGGACAAGGGTCGTTGCAAGCGGCGTCCGCCGTCGGCAATCTGGCGCGTCATCCGCTCGCCCCGGTCAAATCGGCGCGGGCCTCGATCCAGGACATCTGGAACCCGCCTCCCGACGAACCCGAAGTGTTCGAAGAGATGACCCTCCTCGAACATCTGGAGGAATTGCGCTCGCGCATCGTCAAGGCGTGTCTCGCGTTCGCCCCCGCCTTCATCATCGGTCTAATCTTCTCGAAAAGCCTGATCGCCTTGATCGAGCGGCAAGCCCACATCACCGGCGGGTTCCAGATTCTGAGTCCGACCGAACCGTTCACCGACTACATGAAAGTCGCGCTCTACATCGGCCTGGCGATCGCCTTTCCGGTCATCTTCTACCAGGCGATCGCCTTCGTCGGCCCCGGCCTGACGCGACGGGAAAAACGCTACGTCCTCATGTCGCTGCCGTTCGTGACCGTGCTCTTCATTCTCGGCGTGCTCTTCGCCTTTTTCATCGCCGCGCCCCAGGCGTTCGGCTTTCTCTCGACCTTCGGCGACGGCTTGTTCCGCTGGGACCCGCGCGGCCAGGAAGTGCTCAACTTCTATCTCAAGTTGATGATCGGGGCGGGTCTGGCGTTCCAGTTGCCGGCGGTGATGTTCGTCCTGGCGAAATTGCGGATCCTCAGCGCCCAGAAGCAAGCCGCCTTGTGGCGCTTCGCCTTGGTCGGCATCCTGATCGCGGCGGCGTTGATCACCCCGACGCCCGATCCGTTCAACATGCTGGTGGCGGCCAGTCCGCTGCTCATCCTCTACGGCCTCGGTCTGCTGCTGGCGCGTCGGGCCTGACGCCGATCGCAAGGCTCCCGCGTACAGTCAGACAGGAGCGGCTCGCGCATGGGATTGACCTGGGGCGAATGGTCGGTCGTGCTGCAGACGATCGGGATGATCGTCGTGCTGCCGGTCGCGCTCTGGATGCTGATCGACGCGACCAAACGGAAGATGCCGCAGCGCTGGCTCTGGGTCGGCGCCTGGGCGATCGGCACGCTGGCGATCTCGCTCATCCTCGGGGTGCTGGTGGTCGTGGCTTATCTCGTCCGCCGGCCGCCGCGCCTGTCGGCTCGCTCGTCATAGGTGGGGAGATATCGAGATCGACATGGACGAACGCCGTCCGCAGTCGGCCCGGCGTCCGTCCCAATCCGTAGGGAGGGATCGGCGGCGACGCCGCCTCGCACGAGATCGGCGCCCCGCATGCACCATGGTTGCAGGCAGCGTGCCACGATACGTTTCAGTGGTTGCCAATGATCCGAACAGACGACGAGCGCGGCGACGGGTACCGACCCGCCGCCGCGCTCGTCCACTTCGTCCAGTCTCCAACGGCCGGATGCGCCCGGACCGTCCTGGCCAGCGTTGAGCGCTGCGCGCCGTCTCCTCTGGCGGCTAGATGTCGTCGGGGCGGGCTTGCCGTTCGACCGAGACCGCGCCGGCTGTCGCGGCAGTCGGTCCGGCGCCGAGCACGCCGTCCGGATTGCTGGCTTCGTCCTTGAACGCCTTGACGCCCTGGCCGAGCGAACGCGCCACGTCCGGCAATTTGCCGGCGCCGAAGACGATCATGACCACGACCAGGACGATGACGAGTTCTTGCCAACCGAGGTCCATTCCCGACTCCTCCGCAAGCGTGTCGCGCGATTCACCGAACCCGGGCGGCCGGAAACGCCGACGTCCTATCGGTTCGTCTCCGCACACGGGCATTGTGCATCACCGCGCCCTCATCTTCGGCGACGACCGGCATGAGGGCGACCACGGTTTGGTTGCGTCGGCATCGTAGCGCGACAGCGTGATATGGCGGTGACCGGAACATGAATGTTCAATGAAATCTTGCGATAACGCGGAGCCAATGTCGGTCCAGCTCGCAAACTGGCCAGCGAGCGATCACATGTCCCAGGTCGTCTGACTCCTGCCCATGGAGACGATTCGGTTCAGGCCGCTCCGTCGCGCGGCCCGATCTCCACACCGGCCGCGGCCAGATCGCGCGCCAGGCGTTCGTTGTTGAGCACGATCAGATCGGCCGCGCGTTGGTACGCCGTCAGCGCGACCGTTCGCATCAGATCGGCGAACGGGCCGAGGTCGTCCGCGTCGTCCTGCGCCGCGTCCATCATTGGCATTCGCCGCGCGATCTCGGCCTGCAATTCGTCGAACGACAACCCGATATCCGCCACGCCTTCCTCCGTCCCGATCGCGCCGAATCCGATGGTAGAGTGTACCGACGCGGCGGGGTCTGGTCGGCGCCGGACAATTCGTCATCGAGTTGACACAGGGCGACGGAGGAACGTGTGGACATCATCTTGCCGGTGGCCGGGCTCGGCACCCGGCTCCGGCCGCAGACCTGGACGAAGCCGAAGCCGCTCGTCGCCGTCGCCGGCAAGCCGATGCTCGCCCATGTCCTCGACCGGGTGTTGCCGCTGCATCCGGAGCGGTTGATCTTCATCACCGGCTTCCTCGGCGACCAGATCGAAGCGTGGGCGCGCGCGACCTACGACCTGCCGCTCGAATTCGTTGTCCAGCCCGAAATGCGCGGTCAAACGGACGCCATCGTCCGCACCCGGAACCTCGCGCCGGACGACGCGCTGATCCTCTTTCCGGACATGTTGTTCGAAGCCGACTTTTCGGTGCTCGACGGCGTCGCGGCCGACGTCGTCATGTTCACCAAGGAGGTCGACGACCCCTCCGCCCTCGGCATCGCCCTCGTCGAGGAAGGACGGATCGTCAAACTGATCGAAAAGCCGAAAGAACCGGTATCGAAACTCGCCGTGATCGGCATCTACTACATCAAGCGAATGTCCGCCCTCTACGCCGCCATCGACGAGCAGATGCGCCGCGGCCTCAGCCTCAAGAACGAGTACTTCATCGCCGACGCCATCCAGTTGATGATCGACGGCGGAGCCCATGTCATCGCCGCGCCAGTCACCGAATGGGAAGATTGCGGCAACATCGAAACGTTGCTCGCCACCAATCGCTACCTCCTCGAACGGGAGCCGCCGCCGACGGTCGATCGGCCCGGTTCCGTCATCATCCAGCCGTCGTTCGTCGCGGCCGACGCCGTCGTCGAGGACGCGATCGTCGGTCCCCACGCCAGCATCGGGAGCGGCGCCGTCGTGCGGTCGGCGGTCGTGCGCGACGCGATCCTCGACGACGGCGCGCGGGTCGAACAGGCGGTCATCGAGCATTCGGTGCTGGGGCGGCGGGCGCGCGTGCAGGGACATGCCCGGCAGGTCAACGCCGGCGACGACGCGGTCCTGCGGCTATGAGCGCGGGAAGTCCCGATCAGCCGGGCGGAACCTGGCTGGAACTGGCGGTGGAGAGCGACAGCGAAGCGGTCGAAGCAGTCGCCGAATTGTTCGCCCGCCACGGCTACAACCAGGGCGTCGTCGTCGAAGAAGCCTTCACGCAGGACCAGGACGGCGACAACCTGGCAGTCGATCCGACGCGGCCGGTGATGGTCCGCACGTTTCTCGCCGAAGCCGACGCCGATCCCGGCACGATCGAGACGATTCGGCAGGCGCTCTGGCATCTCGGCCGCATGCGCCACGTCGGCGAACTGCAGGTGACGCGCCGGCGCGAAGAAGATTGGGCGAACGCCTGGAAAGCGCATTTCTCGGTGCACCGCATCGGCCGACGGGTGACCGTCCGCGCTCCCTGGCACGACTACGCGCCCGTCGGAGACGAAGTCGTCGTCGAGCTCGATCCAGGCATGGCGTTCGGCACCGGCCTGCATCCTTCGACCCGGCTGACGATGCTCGCCCTCGAAGAATCGCTCCGCCCCGACGACACGGTGCTCGACGTCGGCGCGGGCTCCGGCATCCTAAGCATCGCGGCGGCGCTGCTCGGCGCATCGCGCGTCGACGGGGTGGACATCGAGCCGGTGGCGGTTCGCTCGGCGCGTGAGAATGCCGCGCGCAACGGCGTGGCGGACCGCGTGCGCATCGAGGAGGGTTCGGTCGGCCCGGGCGCGCCGTTTTCCGGCGAATACGATCTGGTCCTCGCCAACATCATCGCCCGCATCCTGATCGAGTTGGCGCCGCACCTTGCCGCCGCCGTCAAACCGGGCGGGGCGCTCGTGCTCGCCGGCATCATCGAGCCGCGCGAGGCGGACGTGGCCGCGACGTTCGATGCGCTCGGCCTGACCCGCGCCGGCCGCGGTCAGAGCGAAGATTGGGTGTGCCTGACGTATCGCAAGGCGTGACGGATCGGGCAGCCGGCGCCGAAAAGGGGCCGCAGTGGACAACGAAGCGAACCAGAGCGCGGGCGGCGCCGCGCCGTTGCCGCAAACGCCCCATGAACTCCCGCTCGACCGCGCCGCCGTCGACGCGTTGCTGACGCGCGTCCGGGCCGGCGAACAAATCGATCTGCTCGCGGCGCTGATCGACGCCGTCGATTGGTCGGCGTTCGGCTCGGCGGAGGGAACGCCCCTCTCGGCGCTGGAGCGGGCCGAACTCGCCACCTATTTCCGCGGCAAGTTCGCCGATGTCGGCCTGCTCTACCTCGCTGAACTCCTCTCGACCGAATTCATGACCGAGCAACGCGCCCGCGGCGACATCGTCTTTTCCGACCGCCTGCTCGA
>JAICJJ010000544.1 GCA_025928535.1 Thermomicrobiales bacterium | reverse complement strand
CGAGTTGACGCTGACTCACGATTCGTTTCGCTTTCCGACCCGCCGTCGCATCACGCCCCGCTCAGTAGCCCGCCCCCCGCGCGCGGTAGGCCGGCAACGGTTGGACAGTATAGACGGCGCTCGATTTGGCCATCGCCGAGACGACCGTCCGCGCGGTGTCGATCGAGGTGATGCACGGAATGCCCCGCTCGACCGCCGCCCGCCGGATTTCGAGTCCGTCCAGGATTTCCTTGTCGGCCGGCCCCGGCGTGTTGATGACCCAGTCGACGGTGTGGTCGAGAATGACGTCGAGCATGTCGGGATGTCCGCGGCCGATCCGTTTCGTCACCATCTGCACCGGCATCCCCGCTCGCTGGATCAGCGCCGCGGTGCCTTCGGTCGCGTAGAGCCGATGCCCCATCGCCACCAATTGCCGAATCATCTCGAGCGCGTCCGTCTTGTCTTCATCCGCCAGCGTGATCAGGATCGATCCGTGCGGCGGCAGCGCCATGCCGGCGGCGATCAACGCCTTGAAAAACGCCGCCTCGAACGTCCGGTCGATTCCCATCACCTCGCCCGTCGATTTCATCTCGGGGCCGAGATGGATATCGACGCCGCGCAACTTCGCCATCGAAAACACGGGCGCCTTCACGGCGACCAGCGGTTGCCGCGGCCACAAGCCGCCGCCATATCCCTGTTCCCGCAACGATTTGCCGAGCATGACGCCGGTCGCGAGCGGCACCATCGGCACGCCGGTCGCCTTCGACAGAAACGGCGCCGTTCGCGACGCGCGCGGATTGACTTCCAGCACGTAGATGCGCCCGGCGTGGATGACGAACTGGATGTTGATCAGCCCCTTGGCGCGGAGCCCGAGCGCGATCCGCGTCGTGTAATCGACCAGCGTCTCGACTTCGGCCGGAAAGAGGTTGAGCCCTGGATAGACCGCGAACGAATCGCCGGAATGGACGCCGGCCCGCTCGATGTGCTCCATGATGCCGGGGATCAGCACCTCGGCGCCGTCGCAGACGGCGTCGACCTCGACCTCCTTGCCCAGCAGATACTTGTCGATCAGCACCGGCTTTGCCGGCGTCATTTCGGCCGCGTTCCGGATGTAACGCGCCAGTTGCGCGGCGCTGTAGACCACTTCCATCGCTCGGCCGCCGAGCACGTACGACGGGCGAACGAGAATCGGGTAGCCGATCCGGTTCGCGACCTCTTCCGCATCCCGCAAGGAGGTGACGGCGGCGCCCGGCGGCTGGGGAATGCCGAGCGACCGCAAAAATTCTTCGAATCGGTGACGGTCTTCGGCCAGATCGATCGCATCGAGCGAGCTTCCCCAGATCGGCACGCCTCGCGCCGCCAGCGGCGCGGCGAGGTTGATCGCGGTCTGGCCGCCAAACTGGAGGATCACCGGCACGTCGATCCGATCCGGCGTCGTCGATTCGTGCCGGAGCGCTTCCGCGACGCTTTCGGCATCGAGCGGCTCGAAAAAGAGCCGATCCGATGCGTCGAAATCGGTCGAGACCGTCTCCGGATTCGAATTGATCATGATCGAAGCGACCCCGGCTTCGTGCAGCGCGCGCGCCGCCTGCACCGCCGAATAGTCGAATTCGATCCCCTGCCCGATCCGGATCGGCCCCGAGCCGACGACGACCGTGCGCGGTCCTTCGATCGGCGCGGCCTCGTCGTCTTCTTCATAGGTCGAGTAGAAGTAAGGGGTCATCGCCTCGAATTCGCCGGCGCAGGTGTCGACCATCTTGTAGACCGGCAGCATGCCGAGCGTTTCGCGCCGCGCCCGCACCGTCGCTTCCGGCTGTCCGGCGAGGGCGCCGATGGTCCGGTCGCTGAATCCGGCGCGTTTGGCCCGCCAGAGCGCCTCATCCGAAAAGCATGGGGCGGCGAGGTCCGATTCGAGATGGACGAGCCCTTCCATCTTCCAGAGAAACCACCGATCGATGCCGCTCAGGGCGTGCAATCGTTCGACCGGGATGCCGCGCCGCAGCGCCGCCATCACGGCCCAGAGGCGCAGATCGTTCGGCCGCTCGACCAGATCGAGAATCGCCGCTTCGTCCCATTTCGGGTCTTCCCAGCGGAGATCCTTGGCCCCCACTTCGAGCGAGCGCGCCGCTTTCTGCAAGGCGCCTTCGAACGACCGGTCGATCGCCATCACTTCGCCGGTCGCTTTCATCTGCGTCCCGATCGTCCGCTCCGCCTTGGCGAATTTGTCGAATGGCCAGCGGGGGATCTTGACGACCACGTAGTCGAGCGCCGGCTCGAACGCCGCTGTCGTCTTCTGGGTGACGGGATTGCGCAATTCGGCAAGCGTGCGGCCGATGGCGATCTTGGCCGCCATCCGCGCGATCGGGTAGCCGGTCGCCTTCGAGGCGAGCGCCGACGACCGACTGACCCGCGGGTTGACCTCGATCACCGCGTAGCGCTGTGACTCT